>NZ_LWEJ01000214.1:0-14460 GCF_001635525.1 Alcanivorax sp. HI0007 | reverse complement strand
ATAGCGTGATTCGGTAGCTACAAGCTACAAGCTACAAGCTACAAGCTACAAGCTACAAGCTACAAGCTACAAGCTACAAGCTACAAGCTACAAGCTACAAGCTACAAGCTACAAGCTACAAGCTACAAGCTACAAGCTACAAGCTACAAGCTACAAGCTACAAGCTACAAGCTACAAGCTACGCTCGATTGGATAGGGAAAGACTGGAAAGTTCCTCAAGTTCCGAGATACCTACGAAGCCGCTGTAGGAGTACCTCTTGAGGTGCGAACCGCGCTTGCGCGGAAATCGACCGCAGGGCGATCAGGAATATCAGAGCGCGCCAGGTCCTGCTCAGTGCGAGGCCAAATCCAGCTGATTGGTGTCACTCCCGGTTCGCGGCTCGAGCTCCGCTCCTACAGTTTTTCGGGTTTCGCTTGCAGGTAACCGCCTACAGATAAATGCCTCCGGCTCCCTGTTGCCGCCGCCCTTAAAAGTGCTCGTCGAACTGCTTCAGCAGATCAATGATCTCACTCACATCCTGCTCCATGCCCTTCAGGGCTTCTTCCGCCATGGGGCTCACGTCGCACTGACCGGGGAGGGGGTGCTCGGCCTCGAGAATGGCCCGGAAGCGGGCGATAAACACCCACTGCAGCCACTGGCTGAACGCCATGGTGTCGGCAAAGAAAGGCGTGCTGCTGTTGAAAGCAGCGGGCGTAGGGGGTTGCTGTTCCCACAGGCCCTGTTGGTCCAGTTCTGTCTGCAGGTCGTCCAGAAGGGTGGCGAGTTGCGCGCGCTTAGTCATCGAAAAGGGGTACCAGGTCAGTGAGTTCGTGAAGATTATGGATATGGTGACGCGGGTGGGCCAGATCAACCGGCCAGTCCAGATCAATCAGGTTGGCCCAGATGGCATGCATGCCATGTTCACGCGCGGCATGGACATCTTCCAGGGGATGATCCCCCACATGGACTGCCTGGCTGGCGTCGACGCCGGCGGATGCCAGGGCCGCCTGGAACATGTCCGGGGCGGGTTTGCGTTTACCGATGGTTTCCGCGGAGTGGTGGAAGCTGAATAGACCGGCGATGCCGATCTGCTGCAGATCCGCGTTGCCATTGGTCAGGGCGCCCAGCTGGTAGCTGTCGGCCAGCTGTTCGAGCACCTCCAGGGCGCCGGGGAAAAAGGTCACCTGATTGCGGGCACGGTGGAAAACCAGGAAGGCCTCCTCGGCAATCTTGCGCGACTCGCCGGCGCTGAAGCCGTGTTCGGTAAAGGCCCGGGCCATGGCGTCCTGGCGCAGGGCGGTCAGATTGTCCAGATAGTCCGGTCGTTCCCGCAGCAGGGCGGTACGTACGGCGCGGACCCGTTCGGCGCTCAGCGCCTGGGCGGCTTCCGGGTGGCGGTCGATGATCCAGTCACTGCATGCCTTCTCCGCCCGGCGAATCACTTCGTCCACCGGCCAGAGGGTGTTGTCCAGATCAAAGGTAATCAGTTTGAGTCGGCTCATGGCGCTATTGTAGCGCATGGCAAGGGCTGAGGCCCGGCCATGAAGGCGAAGCTGCTGTAGGAGCTCCCTTCCAGGGGGCGAACCGTACGTAGCACGGAATCGGCCATAGGGTGATCAGGGATATCCAGGCGCGATAGAGCCTTGAACAATGATCTCCTTTGTCGCCTCGCTGCGTGAGGTTCGTCCCCTGAAAGGGGAACTCCTACGGGAAGCGGCAGAGGTCAGGAGGACTCCTCATCGTCCCCCTTGCGGCGCTGGGCTCGGGGGTGAGCACCATCATAGACCTGGGCCAGGTGCTGGAAATCCAGGTGGGTATAGACCTGGGTGGTGGCCAGGTCCGCATGGCCCAGCAGTTCCTGCACCGCACGCAGGTCTCCGGAAGATTCCAGTAAATGGGTGGCAAAGGAATGGCGCAGCTTGTGGGGATGCAAGTGGTCATCCAGGCCCCGCTCCAGAGCGTGACGTTTAAGACGTTGTTGCACGCTGGACGGGGACAGTCGTCGGCCATTCTTGCTCAGAAAGAGCGCTTTCTCTTCACTGTCCTTGATAAACAGGGTGCGGGCCTTGAGCCAGCGGCGTACGGCGGTGAGGGCCGGCTTGCCGATGGGCAGCTGGCGAGTCTTGTTGCCCTTGCCGGTGACCAGTAGCTGGCCGGCACTCAGGTCCAGGCTATCCAGATCCAGACTCAGCAGTTCCGCCAGGCGCAGGCCGCAGGCGTAGAACAGTTCCATGATCGCCTGGTCGCGCAGGCTCAGTGGGTCGCCTTTTTCCGTGCCCGCATCCAGCAGCTGGCCTACCTGATCCGCATCCAGGGCCTTGGGAAGACGCTTACCGCTTTTCGGTGGTCGCACATCCATCGCCGGGTTATCACGGGCCAGCCCCTCACGCATCAAATAACTGTAGAAAGTGCGCACGGTGGAGAGCAGACGGGCAATGGTCTTGCCGCCTTTTCCCTGCCGGTGCAGGGTGGCCACCAGCGAGCGCATGTCGTGCACGGTGAGTGTGGCCCAGTCCCGCTGCCCGGTGAGACGGAAGGCGTCTTTCAGGTCACGCTGGTAATTGCTGACGGTGTGGGGGGAGAGGCGGCGTTCGAACTCCAGATGTTGCAGGAAGGCAGTAACGGTGTCTTTATCGCGGCTTCCGCTGTTCACTGTTCATTGATCTTTTTGGCTGCCTGATGCGGATATTGCCGCAGCACTTCATGCAGGCGTCGGCTCAGTACCTGGCCGATGTGGGTAATGAACAGGGTGCCCAGGGAGCTGCGGAAATGCATGGCGCTTTTGCTGCCGATGGCCAGCAGTCCCAATTTGCCCTGGTACTCCAGGGGGACCATGGCGGCGGAGCGGATGTCGGTGGCGTGCTCCTGGAACAGGGCCTGCATTTCCTCTTCGCGCATGGCACCGCACACCGCCTTGCCGTTACGCAGCAGGTGGTTGAGGGCGCTGGGCAGGGCGTCGCTGTCGACACAGCGAATCTGGTTGCGCAGATCGCCGAGGATGGGGATTTCCCGGTCATAAAGCATCAGCGCGACACGGTCACAGTGGAAATCATCGCCAAGGCTGGCGAGCATGTTGCGGAACAGTTTTTCCGCCCCGCGCGCTTCCAGCAGGGACAGGGTCAGGCGACGGGTCTTGTCGAACAGGTGATCATTTTCCCGGGCAACGTCCAGCAGGCCGTTGAGGCGGTCGCGCAGTTCATTGTTGCGGTCGCGGAGGATGGAGGCCTGGCGCTCCAGCAGGGAGACGGCCTCCCCCTTGGAGTCCGGCAGGCGCAGCAGCTCCAGCAACTCCGGGCGGTGCTGGAAGTAATCCGGGTTGTCGCGCAGGTAAGCGGCAACCTGGTCGGCACTGGCCTTGGTGTTCTCCGTCATGGGGGTGTCCTTTTTATTGCGCCGCGATTACATCAATGCTGCCATCATAGACAGGGGTGGCGGGGCCTGTCATCCGCACGCCGCCCTGGCCATCGTAATGAATCCGCAGGGTGCCGCCGGGTAAATGCACCGTCACGTCCTCATCCAGGAAGCCCCGGCGCTGGCCAATCAGGACGGCGGCGCAGGCGCCGGAGCCGCAGGCCAGGGTTTCCCCGGCACCGCGTTCGTAGACGCGCAGGCGAATTTCATTGCGGCTTACGATCTGCATGAAGCCCACGTTGACCCGTTCCGGGAACTGTTCGTGGCGTTCCAGCAGCGGCCCCAGGGTGTTCACCGGTGCGGTGTCCACATTTTCCACCAGCAGGGTGCAGTGGGGATTGCCCAGCCCGACGGCGCCGACTTCATAGGCGTTATTGTCAGCGATGAGGAAATAGGTGTCCTGTTCGGCTTTGGCGATCAGCGGAATCGCGTCCGGCGCCCAGCGCGGCGCACCCATATCCACGGTCACCTGCTCGTCGTCGGTCACGGCCAGGGTCATCTGTCCGGCGGCGGTTTCCACCACGATCTCGGCCTTGTCGGTCAGCCCATGATCGCGCACGAAGCGGGCAAAGCAACGGGCGCCGTTGCCACACTGGCTGACCTCGGAGCCGTCCGCGTTGAGGATGCGATAACGGAAATCCGCCCCGGCGCTGCGGGCCGGTTGCACGATCAGCATCTGGTCAAAGCCCACGCCGAAATGCCGGTCGCCCAGACGACGGATTTCGTCGGCGGAAAACGGCACGCCGGTTTCCGGCAGCGACTGGCGGATGCCGTCGATCACCATGAAATCGTTGCCCAGGCCGTGCATTTTGGTAAAGCGCAGGTTCATGCGGATTGTCCGGTACGGGTAAAAGGCCATTGTACTCCGGGATTCCGGTGGCGTCAGGTGATGGCGTTTCGGCTTTATTGTAGGAGCGTCGCTTGCGGCGCGATGATTGAACGTCTGGGATCGCGCCGCAAGCGACGCTCCTACATGGACGGCGTCAGGTGTACAATGTGCCCTTACATTTCTTCAGGTTGCCACCATGCTTTCCTACCGCCACAGCTACCACGCCGGCAATTTTGCCGATGTCCTCAAGCATATCGTCCAGGTGGCGATCATCGAGTACCTGAAGAAAAAGGAGAAACCCTTCACGGTGCACGATACCCATGCCGGGGCCGGCAGTTATGCCATTGCCAGCGAGCATATGCAGAAGACGGGGGAGTACCAGGATGGCATTGCCCGGTTGATGGATAGCCGCACTGGCGTGGGGGTGATTGATCAATACGTGGCGCTGGTAAAAAAGCTCAATCCGGTGGGCAAGCTTACCGAGTACCCGGGCTCGCCGCTGATCAGCGCCAGCCTGTTGCGGGAACAGGACCGGTTGCAATGTACCGAGCTGCACAGCACCGACTTCGAGTTGCTGCAGCGTCGCTTTGCCGATGACAAGCGGGTGCGGGTGGAAAAGCTGGATGCCTGGCAGGGATTCAAGGCCATGCTGCCGCCCCAGCATCGCCGTGGCTTGGTGCTGATCGATCCTTCCTATGAAATGGAAGCGGACTACCTCGGTCTGTTGCCGGCGCTGCAGATGGCCATGGAGCGTTTCTCCACTGCCACTTATGCCATCTGGTACCCGGTGCTGGATCGCAACCGTACCGAAAGTTTCATCCGCCGTTTTGTCAAAGCGGAGATCCCCAACCTGCTGCGGGTGGAGTGCTGTCCGCGCCCGGATGCCTCCGGCCGGGGCATGACCGGCTCCGGCATGCTGATCATCAATCCGCCCTATACGCTGGCTCAGCATATGGCCCAGGCCATGCCGGTGCTCAAGAGTGCCCTGTGCGAACCCAACGGCCATACTCTGGTTAGAGAGCTGACTGGCGAGGCCTGACAGCGCCTTTACGAGATACGATACGAGATACGAGGAACGAGGAGCGAAAATCCACTGCTTCGCATTTCGAAACTCGCTACTCGTTACTCGTCGAGCAGGCCGACCACCGGCAATGCGCCTTTGCCAGGGTGCTGGTAGACTGCGTCGCTTTTCGTGCCCCCGATAAGCGCTCACTCGCCGGCGAAGGCCCATAACCGGAAAGACACCGTCTTGTAGCCAGCCATGACACAGTCCTCTTCACACCGTCGCCCCAGCCTGTTCGATGCCCTGCTGCCCATCGTGGTGCTGGTGGCGTTGCTGGCGGCGGCGGTGTACCTCTACGGCGACAGTGCCTCCTCTGGCCCCAACCAGATCGCCTTGTTGCTGTGCGCGGGATTGGCATCACTGATTGCCTTCAAGAACGGCATGACCTGGCGGGAGATCGAGACCGCCATGATCAAGGGCATTGCCGTGGCCCTGGGGGCGGTGCTGATTTTGCTCAGTGTGGGGGCATTAATTGGTACCTGGCGCCTGGCCGGCATTGTGCCGTCACTGATCTATTTCGGGCTGGAGCTGATGAATCCGGCCCTGTTCTATGCGGCGGCCTGCCTGATCTGCGCCATTATTGCCCTGAGTATCGGTTCCAGCTGGACGGTGGCGGCCACCGTGGGGGTGGCATTGATCGGGGTGGCCAGCGGCCTGGGGTTATCGCTGCCGGTGGCCGCCGGGGCGGTGGTCTCCGGGGCCTATTTCGGCGACAAGATTTCACCGCTTTCCGAAACCACCAACCTGGCTCCGGCAGTGGCCGGCTCGGATCTGTTTGCCCATATCCGGTTGATGCTGTGGACCACGGTCCCCTCCATCGTCATCGCCCTGCTGATTTTCCTGTTCATGGGATTTAACGCGGAGGTGGCCGGTGACTCGGTGGATCGTATTCGTCCGCTACTGGCTGGCCTGGATAGCCAGTTCCATATTTCCTTTCTGCACCTGATTCCCCTGCTGGTCTTACTGGTGCTGGCGCTCAAACGCATGCCGGCGTTGCCGGCAATTTTCCTGGGAGCCTTGCTGGGTGGCATTTGGGCGCTGTTGTTCCAGCCCGAGGCCATTGCCGCCCAGGCGGGCGTGGCGCAGGCGGATATGATGGCGTCACTGAAAGTGGTGTGGCAGACCTTCTATGCGGGCATCACCGTGGAAACCGGCGATGCGTCCCTCAATGATCTGCTGTCCGGGGGTGGCATGGCGTCCATGCTCAACACGGTCTGGCTGATTCTCTGCGCCATGACGTTTGGCGCGGTCATGGAGTATGCGGGCTTGCTGGCAAAGCTGATTGAAGGGTTGCTGGCGGCGGTGAAGGGCGCGGCGGGGTTGATCACGGCGACGCTGGCCACCTGCCTGGGCAGCAACATCCTCACTGCCGACCAGTACATTTCCATCATCATGCCCGGGCGCATGTTCCGCGAGGGCTATGAAAAGGAAGGGCTGGCGCCGGTGAATCTGTCCCGGGCGCTGGAGGACGGTGGCACTATCACCAGCCCGCTGATTCCCTGGAATACCTGCGGGGCCTACATGCAGTCGGTGCTGCTGGTGCCGGTGACGGACTATCTGTTCTTTGCGTTTTTCAACCTGGTCAATCCGCTGCTGGCGCTGGTGTATGCCTGGCTGGGGATCAAGGTGCTGCGCCTGACCCCGCCGGCAGTGGCCGGCGAGGGGCGCGCGTCGCAAGGGTAAGGGCTCAGGGCAGCAGGGATTCCAGCTTCAGCTGGTCCTCAACGGTTTCCCGCTGACGCACCACAAAGGCCTGATCACCATCCACCATCACTTCGGCGGGGCGGTTGCGACTGTTGTAGTTGCTGGCCATGGCAAAGCCGTAGGCGCCGGCGCTGCGTACCGCCAACAGGTCGCCGGTCTCCAGGGACAGGGCCCGGTCCTTGCCCAGGAAGTCGCCGGTTTCGCAGACCGGGCCGACGATATCCCAATCCCGACAATCCGCATCATGGGGTTTGACCGGCACGATGTTCTGCCAGGCCGAATACAGGCTCGGGCGGATCAGGTCGTTCATGGCGCCGTCGACGATGGCGAAGTTCTTGTGTTCGGTGGGCTTGAGGAACAGCACCTGGGTGACAAAGATGCCGGCGTTGGCGGCAATGGCCCGGCCCGGTTCGATGTGCACGGGCAGGTCGCCGGGGATGTGCTTGAGCAGGGCCTGCACGTAATCGGCCGGCGCCGGTGGCGCTTCCTCGTTGTAAGTGACGCCCAGGCCACCGCCCAGATCCAGATGGTGAATTTCGATACCCAGGTGCTGTAGCTGATCCAGCAGTTTGAGCACCCGCTCCAGGGCATCTTCGAACGGAGACAGCTTGGTGAGCTGGCTGCCGATATGGCAATCGATGCCCAGTACCTTGATGTGGGGTAGCTCGGCGGCGCGCTGATAGAGTGCCGGTGCCTTGGCGATATCCACACCGAACTTGTTGTCCTTCAGACCGGTGGAAATATAGGGGTGGGTCTGGGCGTCCACATCCGGGTTAACCCGGATGGCGATGGGGGCTTCACGGTCCAGTTCTCCGGCCACCAGGTTGAGCAGTTCCAGCTCGGCGGCGGATTCCACGTTGAAGCAGTGAATGTTGGCTTTCAGGGCGGCGGCCATTTCGTCGGCGGTTTTGCCCACGCCGGAAAACACGATCTTGTCCGGATCGCCGCCGGCCCGCAGTACCCGCTCCAGCTCACCGCCGGAAACGATATCGAAACCGGCGCCGCAACGGGCCAGCACGTTCAGTACCGCCAGGTTGGAATTGGCTTTTACCGCATAACAGACCTGGTGGGGATGGCCCCCAAAGGCCTCGTCAAAGGCCTGGAAGTGACGCTCCAGGGTGGCGCGGGAATAGAGATACAGCGGTGTGCCGAAGCGATCCGCCAGTTGTTCTACCGGCAGTTCTTCAGCGAACAGCTCGCCGTCGCGGTACTGAAAGTGATCCATGATTATTCCTGTTCCCCGTCATCCTGGTCGGATACGGCGGGTTGGTCGGTGTTGTCGTCCTGAGTCGCGACTGGCTCGGCGGCGGGTTCTTCAGGGGCGAAATAAAGCGGACCTTTCTGGCCGCAGCCGGCCAGCAGAACGACAAATAGCAGGGCGATGATGCGCATCATCAAGCTCCGAGTGTGCGTGCGAGGGCGGATCGCGGTGTGCTTTCCGCCCGACGTTGATCAGTTGCCGGTATTGTCCAGCGCCTCACGGGCACGGGCAACTGCGGCGCGCACCTGGTCCGGGGCGGTACCCCCGATATGGTTGCGGGCGCTGACCGAGCCTTCCAGGGTGAGCACGTCAAACACGTCGTCCTCGATCTGGTCGCTGAACTGCTTGAGTTCGGACAGGGACATGTCGCTCAGGTCTTTCTTCTTCTCTACCCCATAGGCCACGGCCTTGCCGACAATTTCGTGGGAATCGCGGAAGGCAATGCCCTTGCGTACCAGGTAGTCGGCCAGATCGGTAGCGGTGGCGAAGCCACGGCGGGCCGCTTCGCGCATCACTTCCCGGTTGGGTTCCAGGGCCGGCACCATGTCGCCAAAGGCGCGCAGGCTGCCTTTGAGGGTGTCCACGGCGTCGTAGAGCGGTTCTTTATCTTCCTGGTTGTCCTTGTTGTAGGCCAGCGGCTGGCTCTTCATCAGGGTCAGCAGGCTGATCAGATGACCATTCACGCGACCGGTCTTGCCGCGAACCAGTTCCGGCACATCCGGGTTCTTCTTCTGCGGCATGATGGAGCTGCCGGTACAGAAGCGATCGGGCAGATTGATGAAGTTGAACTGGGCGCTGGTCCACAGCACCAGCTCTTCGCTGATCCGTGACAGGTGGGTCATGGTCAGGGCGGCCAGGGCGCAGAACTCGATGGCGAAGTCCCGGTCGCTCACCGCGTCCAGGGAGTTTTCGCAGATGCCGTCAAAGCCCAGCAACTCGCAGGTGCGCTCCCGGTTGATCGGGTAGGTGGTGCCGGCCAGTGCCGCGGCGCCCAGGGGCATGCGGTTGACCCGCTTCTTGCAGTCCAGCAACCGCTCGCGGTCACGCTTGAGCATTTCGAACCAGGCCAGCAGATGGTGCCCGAAGGTCACCGGCTGGGCGGTCTGCAGGTGGGTGAAACCGGGCATGATGGTGGCCGCTTCGCGCTCGGCCAGGTCCAGCAGACCGGTCATCAGGTGCAGATACTGCTCTTCCAGAATCAGCATCTCGTCACGCAGCCACAGGCGGATATCGGTGGCCACCTGGTCGTTCCGGGAACGGCCGGTGTGCAGTTTCTTGCCGGTGATGCCGATCTTGTCGGTGAGCCGCGCTTCAATGTTCATGTGCACGTCTTCCAGGGCAACGGACCACTGGAATTCGCCGGCTTCGATCTCTTTCTGGATTTCCGCCAGGCCATTGATGATGGCGTCGCGCTCTTCCTCGGTGAGCACGCCTACCTCCGCCAGCATGGTGGCGTGGGCCTGGGAGCCGAAGATGTCCTGACGGTACATGCGTCGGTCGAAATTCACGCTGGCGGTGAATTCCTGCACGAACTGGTCGGTGGATTCGCTGAAGCGGCCGCCCCAGAGTTTGTTCTGCTGCTTGTCGGTCATCGTACGGTTCCCATGCATAAAGCCGGATTTGCGAGGCGCGCAGTATAGCAGGGACCGGGGACCCCCTGAACATCAGGGAGCCGCTGAATCACTCCTGGCATACTCAGTGTGTCCTGCGGGTATTACTTGGGTGATCTGACGGCTTGAGGTATAACTGCCTGTAACTAGTGATTTTTACTGACGGGAGCCCCGATGGCGGCCACGGACGACCAGCCCAACTCCAGTTTCCTGCCCGACCTGTGCAGTACCCGTGCGGTGCTGGTGGTGGTGGTGGTGGCCGAGCTGATGGCCCTGGTGATCAACCTGGTGGCCACGTACTACAGCGATTTCAGCATGGGCCGGCTGGCGATTACCTCCCTGTTTGTGCAATGGGTGGGGCTGACCTCGGCGGCACTGGTCTGCCAGTTGCGGTCCCGTCTGAATCGGCTGGCGCCGGCGTGGGCGGCGGTGGCCGTGGTGTTGCTGGTGGTGATCGACACCCTGGTATTCAGTGTGGTGGCGACTCTGGTCATGGGCTGGGTCACAGGAAGTCTTGTACCGGGCACCCTGTGGTCCTGGGAAATTGCCGTTAATGGCCTGATTGCCGCGATTATTGCCGGCCTGGTCATGCGCTATTTCTATGTACAGGAGCAGCTGCGGCAAAAGGGGCAGGCAGAATTGCAGGCGCGCATCCAGGCCTTGCAGTCGCGTATCCGCCCGCATTTCCTGTTTAATTCCATGAACATTATTGCCAGCCTGATTGCGGTGGACCCGGACGCCGCCGAAAAGGTGGTGGAAGACCTGTCGGTACTGTTCCGTGCCAGCCTGAAAAATATCGGCAATGAGGCGACGCTGGAAGAAGAGCTGGAGCTGTGCCGGCGCTATATTCATATTGAACAATTGCGCATGGGCGAGCGGTTGCAGGTGGAGTGGGACATTCGCGTGGAAGCAAAAACCGTGATGATTCCGCTGTTAACCTTGCAACCCTTGCTCGAAAATGCCATTTATCATGGCATACAGCCATTAACCGCCGGCGGCGTGGTGACAATCCGGGCGCTGGCAGAAAATGGCGAATTGGTGCTCTCGGTGAGTAACCCCAAACCGGAAGGCGGGGGGCATCACCAGGGTAACCGTATGGCGCTGGAGAACATTCGTCACCGGCTGGAAGCATTGTATGGTGACGAGGTGGCGGTGGAGTCACGGCCGCAACAAAAAGAATACGAGATCGAAATTCGATATCCGCTGCAATAAAAAAGGATGGGAATTATGCGGGTGCTTGTGTGCGACGACGAACAACTGGCGCGGGACCGGCTCAAGCGGCTGGTGGAAAAGACCGACGGGGTTGAAGTGGTGGCAGAAGCGGCTAACGGCCGGGAAGCCATTGAGCAGGCCCAGGCCACCAGGCCGGATGTGATCCTGATGGATATTCGCATGCCGGAAATGGATGGTATGGAAGCCGCCGAGCATCTCAGCAAGATGGATAATCCGCCGGCGCTGATTTTCTGCACGGCCTATGATGAGCATGCCCTGCAGGCCTTCAAGGTCCATGCGGTGGATTATTTGCTGAAACCGGTCAGCGCCGGGGACCTGGAAACGGCCCTGGGCAAGGCCCGTACCTTGAACCGGGTGCAGCTGGCGGAAATCGGCAGGGAAGTCAGTGAGGAAAAACCCCGCCGCCGAGGACATATCAGTGCCCGGACCCATCGCGGGCTGGAACTGGTGCCGGTGGATGAGGTGCGCTACTTCCTGGCCGACCAGAAATACGTCACCGTCTGCTCCGGGGAAGGTGAGGTGTTGATCGATGAAACCCTCAAGGAGCTGGAAACGGAATTTGGTGACCAGTTTGTGCGTATACACCGCAATGCCCTGGTGGCGTTGAAGTTTATCGAGGGGATGGAAATGGCCACCGCCGGCCACCACCAGGTACGTCTGCGTGGTATCGATGAACGGCTGACCGTCAGCCGCCGTCATGTGGCAGGTTTGCGCCGGGTGTTGCAGAATCTGTAAGCGTTAACAGAGGGGGGTGGGCGTGCTAGCCTTGAGCCCCTGAAGATGTGCCAATCATTAATAACAAGAACAGGAAATCTGCCATGAAAAAGCTTCTTCTTCTGCTGGTCGGTGCTGTCGCACTGAGTGGTTGTGCCTCGTCCGCCATGCCGGTGACCGGTCTGTTGTACGGTAATGTGAAAGCGCCCCTGACTGCCACCGCGTCCACGGAAAAAGCCACCCGGGTCGGCCGAGCCAGTGCCCGTTCCATTCTCGGCATCATCGCCTCCGGCGATGCCAGCATCCAGACCGCTGCCCGCAACGGGGGCATCACCGAGATCCACCACGTGGATTACGAGTCCCAGAATTTCTTCGGGGTGTTGGCGGAATTCACCGTGGTGGTTTACGGCAACTGATTCCTCCCTTTGAATTTGTAGGAGCCATGCTCGCCATGGCGAACTGAGCGTAGCGAACCATCGAGATCGCAAGCAGGTTCGCCATGGCGAGCATGGCTCCTACGGTATGAGCGTCTCTTCCTGTAAACTGTCCTCCTCATTTCAGAATCACAGGATCCTCCATGTCCCGCGAAGTCTTGCGTATCGCCACCCGTTCCAGCCCGCTTGCCATCTGGCAGGCGGAATACGTTCAGCAGCGTCTGGAAAGTCTGCACGAAGGCCTGAGTGTGGAGCTGGTGCGAATCAAGACCCAGGGGGACAAGATTCTTGATACCCCGCTGGCAAAAATCGGTGGCAAGGGCCTGTTCGTGAAGGAGCTGGAAGAGGCCATCATGGACGGTCGTGCGGATATTGCCGTGCATTCCATGAAGGATGTGCCCATGGAATTGCCGGAAGGCTTTGCGCTGCCGGTGATCTGCGAGCGGGAAGATCCCCGCGATGCCTTCGTCTCCAATCATCACGACAGCCTGTCGGCGCTGCCCCAGGGGGCCTGCGTCGGCACGTCCAGCCTGCGCCGTCAGGCCCAGGTGCAGGCCAATCGTCCGGATCTGGTGGTGAAAAGCCTGCGCGGGAATGTGCAGACCCGGCTGGGCAAACTGGATGCCGGCGAGTTCGACGCCATCATTCTCGCCGCTGCCGGTCTCAAGCGTCTGGATATGCACGAGCGGATCCGTTACGAAATGCCCCCGGAGGAATCCCTGCCGGCGGTAGGGCAGGGGGCGGTCGGTATCGAATGCCGCGATGGCGATGCCCGTACCATCGAACTGCTCAGCCCCCTCAGTGACCGGGATACCTGGGATCGGGTGGTGGCGGAGCGCGCCATGAACCGTCGCCTGGAGGGCGGTTGCCAGGTGCCAATTGCCGGTTTTGCCCTGCTGGAGGACGACCAGCTCTGGCTGCGCGGTCTGGTTGCCGAGGAAAACGGCAAGCAGGTGCTGCGGGCAGAGGGCCGCGCCCATCGCGAGCGCGGTGCCGAGCTGGGCGTAGAGATTGCCGAGCAGCTGCTGGCCCAGGGCGCGGACGAGATCCTCAAGGCGCTCTACGAGCGAGGTTAACGGCCATGCAGGTGCTGATTACCCGTCCCCGGGGCCAGCAGCAGGCGTTAATGGATGCCCTGAGCCGGGCTGGCCATAGGCCCCTGCACAGCCCGGCCCTGCATATCGAGCCGTTGCCGGTCAGCGATGCCAGCCGCCGGGTACTCATGGATCTGGACCTGTTCCATGCGGTTTTCTTTGCCAGCAGTAATGCTGCGCGCCTGGCTTTGACCGCCATGGCGGATATCTGGCCCCAGTGGCCGGTGGGGCTTCACTGGCTGGCGGTGGGCAAGGCCACGGCGGCAGAGATTTCCCGTTGGCATCTGCAACCGACGGTGCCGGATGGCGGGTTCAATTCCGAAGCGGTGTTGGCGCTGCCTTGCCTGCAGCAACTGGCTGAAAAGAAAGTGTTGCTGTGCCGTGGAGAAAGCGGCCGGGAACTGTTGGCGAAGACCCTTGCCGAGCGCGGTGCCGAGGTTGTATCCCTGCCGTTTTACCGTCGCGTGCCCAGCACCGCTTTCCATTGCCCCGAGGGATGCGACTGGGTCATGGTCACCAGCGTGGAAAGCTGGCAGGCAATCAGCGGACACATCCCCTCTGCGGTGGGTGTCGTGGCCGCCGGAGAGCGGGTGGCCAGACCTGTCCGTGCGCAACATGGCGGGCCATTGCGAGTGGCGGCGAGCGCCCACGATGAGGATATGCTGGCGGCGCTGCCTTCCATGTGACGTCCATGCATAACGGCGTCCCTCTCCGGGCAAAGGTAGCGATTTGTCATCCATGCCGCGATTTGATGCCCTGTTTGCCTTCCCTATTACATTGTTTAATGGACACTCAGCGCAGCCCCAATTAAGGTTTTCGCTGAGAGCTTATTTAAGATCTATATGCCGCCGCGCCGGAATTCGTTGTTTGATCGGGTACATGAGTCGGATTGTGCGGTGATGTTGTCCTGCACAAGCCCGTGCCCTTGCCGGCGGCTGGCAACGCAGCCGCGGATAGATCCTAAATAGGCTTTACGGATCGCCCGTTCGGGGGTGCCAGATAATCAGAACATGGAGCTGACATGACGCAGGAACGTCTTTATTCCCGCCAGACAGGCAAGAGCGTCTGGGTAGTACTGGTGGTGTTGGTGGTTCTGGCGGCCCTGGGGGCCGCCAGAACCACCAACA
>NZ_LWEJ01000213.1:0-46304 GCF_001635525.1 Alcanivorax sp. HI0007 | reverse complement strand
GGTGCAGACCATTCAGGCCTGGATTCATGAGCACTACAAGCAAAGCACCAGCCTGGGCCAGCTGGCGGGGGCTCAGGTGGACNGAGCCCCCGCCAGCTGCAGCGTCGCTTTACCACCACCCTGGGCGAGCCTCCACTGCAATATCTTCAGCGGGTACGCATCGAGGCAGCCCGCAAGATGCTGGAACGCGGCACCAATAACCTGGCAAAACTGTCCGAACAGGTTGGCTACCAGGACGTGAGCAGCTTTTCCCGTCTGTTCAAGCGCCATACCGGCCTGTCTCCCAGCCATTACCGTCAGCGTTTTGCCCGCACCGGCGCCCTCACTGACTGACCGTTAAAAAAGCCGACGAGCGTGAAGAACCTTGACGGTTCGTTGACGACTGGGGCCTGATGATGGGTACAACTACAAAGGAGAGACCCTGTGGAAAACCTGTCCATCTTACTCGTGGAAGACCATCGCCAACTGGCCCAGACCGTGGTGGAATTTCTGGAACAGGAAGGTGCCACGGTGGACTATGCCGGTAACACCAGTCTGGCCCGCGAATTGGTTCAGGAGCATCACTATGACCTGATGCTGCTGGATGTGATGCTGCCCGGGGAAGACGGCTACAGCTTCTGCCAGTACCTGCGCAAGGATCTGGCCCTGGACCTGCCGGTGATTTTCATGACCGCCCGTGACCAGCTGGAAGACAAGCTGGAAGGCTTCGACCGAGGTGGCGATGATTACATCGTCAAACCCTTTGCCCTGCCGGAGCTGGCAGCACGGGTCTCTGCACTGATTCGTCGACAGCGCCGCGAAGTGACCGCCAACACCTTGCAGGTGGCAGATCTGGAACTGGACCCGGCCCGCCAGGAAGTTCGCCGGGACGGTCAGCTACTGAAACTGTCCCCCACCGCCTTCCGTATTCTGCGTATCCTGATGCGCGAATCCCCCCGTGTGGTTAGCCGTGAACAGCTGGAACACGAACTCTGGGGGGATCTGGTACCGGATTCAGACGCACTGCGCAGCCATCTCTACAACCTGCGCAAGGCCGTGGACAAGCCCTTCGATAACGCTCTTCTGAACACCTTGCCCGGTGTGGGTTTCAGCATTCAGGAAGACCGGCCCAGCGCAGGTTGATTGGCAGAAAAAACGCGCCGTCCGTCTCGCGGGGCTTGTAGTTTTCATCCCGGGGACCAGAGAATACGCAAAATTTGCAATATTCCCGGTCCCTATGCCCGCCAATATTCTTCATCTCCCACACTTTTCGTCCTGCAATGCCCTGCTCGATGCGCATCTTGAAGAGCTGCAGAAACGTTTCGGGATGACCACATGGATGATTACCCGCCTGGTCGGTGACGAGCTGGTTATCTTGCGACTCAAAGATCGGCATTACCGGCTGCATCGGGGTTATCGACTGAACTGGCGCCAGAATTACTGTGATGAGGTGGTGGAAAAAGGCCGTCCGGCTATTTTTCCCGATGCCTGTGCGCATCCCGACCATGCGTCGTTGTCACGGAACAATCCGTTGAATATCCGGGCATATGTGGGGCTGCCACTGGTCGATAGCGACAACCGCAAATTCGGCACTCTCTGTGCCATCGATCCACAACCCCAGTCTGACAGCCTGCAGGACGCCGCCACCTCCCTGATTCACGAGGCCGCCCTGATCAGCTTCCTGCTCAGCAACGCGGTGCGCGAAGCCAGGGAAAAACGTCTCACCACCTTTGTGGAGCATCCGGACCGATGTGACGATACCGGCCTGCCGGGCCATGAAGGCTGGCAAGACATTTGCCGACAGGAAGCCAGCAATTGCCGGGATTTCGGTCTGGAGTCATCGGTCCTTTATCTGCAGGCCCCACAGGGCAGCAACAGCCTGACCATTGCCGATTCCCTGGCCGCCCTGCTGCGGGAACAGGACAGCATTGCCCACCTGGGCGATAATCGTTTCGGGATCATGCTGGCAGACACCGATGAAACCAAGTCCCACCGTGTGGCAGACCGGATTCGTGATGCCTTGAACGCCAAACAATTGCTGGTGCGCATTGACCGGGAACGGCTGGTCAGCGGCTAGTAGGGCCTCTGTATAACGCCTTCAGGCTCACTCTTTCCTCTTTCTGCTGACTCGCCCCAACGGATTGCAGGCCTGGCTGGCAGGCCCGGCAGCACTCGCAGCGCCCGAATACTCCAGAGCACAGGGGCGCGAACTGAAAGGCAAAATTGCCGGGTTTTGTGGCTAGGAAAAACGGATCGCCACTTCCGTGCCGCGCCCCGGGGCACTGGTGACCATCAGGTGCCAGTGATAGCGCTCACAGAGGCGTTGTACGATCGCCAGTCCCAGACCGTGGCCGGCTTCCTGGCTTTGCCCCCGCTCGAACGGTTTGAGGATTCGCGCCAACTCATCCGCATCCATACCGGCGCCATAATCCACCACGTGCACGGTTTTTTCCGCCACCAGAATGGTGACATCACCGGAGCCACTGTAGTTGATGGCGTTGCGCACCAGGTTGGTTAATACAATCGTCAATGCCACTTCCGGGCTGTGCACCGTGAGCAAGGCAGTCTGACGCACCTGCAGGCGAATCTGCTTGCGATCGGCCAGCGGGCTGAGGCGCTCCATCAGATTCACTGCCAGGTCGTTGACGATCACATCCTCATTGTCTGGCTGACGCTGTTCCGTCCGCGCCAACATCAGCAAGGTTTCCAGCGTCGCCTCCATGTCTTCGACGGTATCTTCCATGCGACGAATCAGCGGACGATCCCCGATCTGACTGACCAGTAATTCCAGGTTGGCACGAAACACCGCCAGCGGGGTTCTCAGCTCGTGGCTGGCATCGCGGGTGAACTGCCGCTCGCGCTCCACGAAACTCACCAACCTGTCCGCATAGGCATCAAGGGCCGCCACCAACACGGCCACTTCGCTGTCAGTGTCCGCATCAATACCGCTCAGATCCGGGCGCGCAACGCTGGGATCTTCCACCGGAGTCTGCCGCAAACGATCCGCCAGCTGGACCAGTGGCGACAACAGGTCGCGGGACTTTTTCCAGCCCAGGAACGAGGTGATATAGATCACCAGAAGGACACCGGTGAGCGGCAGAATACCAAACAGGAATGCCAGCACGGATACCCGTTGCTCATCGAAAATCAGATACAGCCGGGCATTCCCCTGACGCTCGATATAGACAATCGGACGTTCGCCAGCGAGGTCCGCCCGCTGGTAACCGTCCGGCAGAGACTGCAGCACCTGCGGGATGTCATCGTTCACCGCTTCACTGTTCAGCAGCCCAAGCAGATGCCGGGTATTCGGGCGCGGCTGAGTGGGATTGTCATCCAGCAGGGACCAGTAGTGCTCGGCTTCCTTGATCAGCGCCTGCTTGACCAGTACCTGCTCGATGATGTTGGCGGTCGCCCAGACGCCCAGCACGGTCGTCAGACTGATCAGCAACAGCTGCAACAGATAGACACGGGTAATACGATGCTGGACGCCGGTTTTCTTCATGCACAATGCTCAACAATGTCAGCCGGCGGCATTTGCCGGACGGGAAAACAGATAGTGGGCCACGAACCACTCTTCCCCGTCACGATAGTCAAACAACTCCGCACAAGCCATGAAAAACATGCGCCAGCGTTGCAACCAGACCTTTCCTTCGCCCTTGCCATAAACCTCATCCAGCAACGGGATCAGTTGGGACTGTTTCTGGTCCGCCAGATCCAGCCAGGCTTCCAGGGTCCGCGCATAATGGGTACCGTTCACGGCCCAGCGCTGATCTTCTTCCAGCTTGCCCGCACAGTGCGGCAACCAGTCGTAGGCCGGCATCATGCCACCGGTGAAAAAGTAACGGGCCATCCAGTCGCTGCTGCCTTCGTCTTCAAACAGATAGGTCAGGTTGCGATGGCAAAAGACATGGATAAACAGTTTGCCGCCGGGCTTGAGCCAATCGTGGATCCGCGCCATCAATGCTGTGTGATTACGCATGTGCTCGAACATTTCCACCGACACCACGCGGTCAAACGGTTGATCCGGATGGTACAGGGACGCGTCAGCGGTGATCACACGTACATTGGTCAGACCCTTTTCCGCCGCCCGGCCCATAATGAAGGCTTTCTGTGACGCCGAGTTGGAAATGGCGGTTATGCGACTACCGGGGTAATGCTCGGCCATCCACAGGGTCAGCGATCCCCAGCCACACCCCATTTCGAGAATATCCTGACCGTTGTCCAGCTCTGCCCGCTCGCAGGTCATTGCCAGCATGGTGCGCTCGGCCTCAGCCAGGTCGTTAACGCCTTTGGGCCAGTAAGCGCTGGAATATTTCAGATAGGGGCCAAGCACCTGCTCATAAAACCGGGAATCCACCTCGTAATGTTGCTCGTTGGCTTCATCCTGACCCACCGCCACCGGGCCCTGTTTCAGCGCGCTTTCCAGGTCCTCGCGACGCTGCTTCTGTCGCTCCTGCTCAAGCCGCTTTCCCAACAAACGCCGGATACCGAAACGTACCAGGGCATCCGGCAACAGGCCGGACTCCGCCATTTGAATCATCATGCTTTGGGTCTCCAGGGAAAGAACGCACTGGTGGTGCGTTGATAGTCGCGATAATCGTCGCCACGGGATTTAAGTGCCTGCTTTTCGGTGTAGGGGATACCCGTGACGAACCACAGGAACACGAACATGGCCACTGGCAGGCACCACAACCAGGCACCCTGACTGGCGCCAATGGCAATCAGTGGGTAGCTGCACCAGTGCAACCACTCGAAAAAGTAATTGGGGTGACGGGAATAGCGCCACAACCCGTCTCGGCAGGTACGACCGGCGCTGTCGGGTTTGCGCTTGAAGCGTGCCAGTTGTCTGTCGGCAAGGCTCTCACCGGCAATCGCCAATGCCCCCAGACAAGCCCCGGCAAGCACCGCTATGCTGACGCTGTCCTGCTGGTTGCCAATCACCCAGAATGTGAGGGCAAACCCCCATGCCAACAGTGCCTGGCCCCAGTAAAACAACAGAAAAACCGGTTGGGTCTTTTCCTGCAAGGCCTCGCGCATGGCCGCATAGCGACCGTCTTCCCGGGACTCACTGGCGACACGTCGAAAGATATGGCTGCCCAGACGCACAGACCAGAGCAACAGCAAGGCGCCGGCAACCCAGCGAGGCAATACCTCTCCGCTGCCGGTCACCAGAAAGATCAGGCCGACCACTCCCACAGACCAGGACCAGAAAACATCCACCCAGCCCGCATTGCGGGTCTGCAGTTGTTGTAACCACAACACGGTGGCAACAATCAGCAAGGCCACAAGCAACAAATAATGTATCTCAGGCATGATGATGTTCCTTTTCGCCGGTAAGTTGTGCGGCGTAGGCCAGCAACGGCACGGCCACCGCCCATACCACACCATAGGTGATCGCAATGGGCAGCCACTCAAGGGGCGCGCTGGCAGCGCCAAGCCTCATCCCCATGGTGACCGAAAAGACCCCGCCAATGGCACCAAAAGCGGCTCCCAGCCAGGGTCTGCCGCATAGCCAGTTGAGGCTGTAATGAAAACTGACGGCAAACCCCAGCCACAGCGCCCAGATCCATGCCGGCGCCAACCAGGGGTGCTGCCAGCCGGTATAGGCCAGTAGCCCACTGCTCAGCCAGATCGGCTCAAGCAAGAGGCAAAGTACCAGCCCCCACAAGAGCATGGCGACATTTTTCGACCAGCGCGGGTCGAACCACCATTGTCCGGCCAGCATCACCGCCAAAACCGTCCAGGAAGGCCAGGACATTTCCCTGGCACCGCCAAACACCGCGGCAGCCCACAGCAGCTGAAAGCCGACAAAGTTGATAATCAAGGGAGCAGGCAATCGTTTCATCAGCGAACAGTGCACCGCGACTCGTCAATGGCCTGTGAAATTCCTTCACAGCCGGATCACCTGACTGCGATCAGACTCGCCTCATGAAATCATTACTTTTGACAATGGTGTTGCTGGTACCGGTTCTACTAACGGGCTGTAGTAGTACCCCGCTTGGCCCCTATGGCTACACCGACCAATTTCTGGAACGCCTGGAAGCAGACGGCCAGGTTGCTGTGCAACCTGATGACGACACCTTGTCCCGCTTTATTGATTTCTACAATCCGCTGGATCATCAGCGCATCGCCGAAGGGATCGACCAGATTTATGCCAGCGATGTGTATTTCAACGACACCCTGGTGATCGTGCGGGACAGGGAGACTCTGCAGAAACACCTCCTGGCCACCGCCGAACGGTTGAGCTACATGTCACTGGAGCCGTTGAATGTGGTCCGCGACGGACAACAGGTCTACCTGGTCTGGGTCATGGAAGCGCATTTTTCCCTGCTGGGTCGGGAGCGCTTGTCCCGCACCATTGGCATCAGCCAGCTGCGCTTCAACCGCGACGGACAGGTTTTCTTCCACCAGGATTTCTGGGACAGCAGCCAGGGCCTGGATCAACATTTGCCAGTATTAGGACCGATGACACGATGGCTACGCGATCACTGACCCGTTCCTTTCTCCTTTCAATGTCCTGCCTGTTGGTAATGGGCAGCCCTGCCCAGGCGGATGACTGGCAGCAGTGCCACCGCAGTGATGTGAAGGCATTACGCTTTATTACCGTGGGTGAAGCTCGCTTGCTTCGGCAGGATTGCAATGTGGATGACCTGCTGGCCGCCCCCATGAGACTGGAGTTCAGCTACCAACGGGAGGTGCCTGGTGATGCCTTTGCCAAGGCCGCCATGAACTTTCTGGAGAAAAACCTCAGCGACAGCGAGTTCGAACAGCTGAAGCCCCGTTTTGAACGATTCAACAGCCATTATCAGGATATTGGCGATGGCGACACCTACGCCATGGTTTACCAGAACGAGCAGCTGCAATTGCTGCTCAACAACGATCCCCTCACCAGTGAACAAGGTGCGCAATTCGCAGAGGCCTACCTGACAATCTGGTTCGGGGAGAAACCCTACTCCAGCAATCTCAAGCAGGCCCTGCTGGGCAATCCCTGACTGCGTCTCCACTATTGCGCCTGGGCGGGGCAATCGGGATACTGATTGGATAAAAATCAATATCTTGTTCGGGGATATCACAGCATGTCCAAGCTGTTCCATGTGGTGGCCTCATCGGCCCGGCAGACAAGCCGGCACGACCGTGCCACCGCACTCAAGGGCACCCTGCTGATTACACTCAGCGCCGTATTGCTCTCTCTGATCCTTACCAGCATCGCCATTCTCGTGGTGGGTGAGAGGGACTGGCTTTCCGCCCTGATTCTGGCCACCGTGCTGCCGCTGATGCTGCTGCCGCCCCCACTTTATCTGGTGGCCAGCCGTTTGATGTCACTGGATCGGCAGAATCACCAGCTGCAACAGCTGGCCCGCGAGGATCACCTGACCGGGCTGTTCAACCGCCCTCACCTGCTCAGCATGCTGGAAAGAGAACTGGCATTGAGTCAACGTCATAACTACACGGTTTCCATTCTGTTACTGGAGATTAACGACTTCACCCAGTTGCTGGATGAATACGGTCGCCATACCGGTGAAAAAGCATTGCGCCTGTTTGCCGATTGTATCCGTGAAAAAATCCGCGAAAGCGATCTGTTCGGACGCTTCGATGGCGCCCAGTTCCTGCTGGTACTCCCCCACACGAACTACGATGATGCCGCCCGAATGGGTGAGGGTCTGCGCGCACTCACTGCCGGCATAAGACTGTCTAGCCCGCGACCCGGAGAAGCACAGCCGGAAAATGTCAGGATCAGCGCCAAAATCGGTGTTGCCAGCACCGAAAACAGTGGCCGCAATATCAATCCTCTGCTTAACGAAGCCGACTATGCGCTTTACCAGAACCGCAACGAAGGACGCGACCGTTCTGAAGTGCCGAAAAGCAATCTTTAAATCGTACCTCAAAAATAAAAAGTAATGCTTTTACACTAGATAATTACAAAACCCCACTCCGCCGATACCAAACTATTTCCATATTTGTAAATTTTTTTATTAATCTGTCATGTGAGGATTTACATGGGAGACCGGCTGCACAACACTGACCCGGTGTTTGTACTGCCTATTGGACAAAACAAGGAAGGAGCTTATGAACGCTAAACATTTTTTGGCGGCTAGTATTGCTTGCGCATCTGTCACTGCGACCACTGCGGTCACTGCTGATGAAATTCCCGAGCGTTATTTCTACTTTGGTGGTCACATCAGTGAGAACTGGATCGACATCGGCGATCACTACGACCAGAACACCAGCGAGAACAGTGTAACCCTTCCCGGTGCCCAACTGGGCTACCGCTTCAACCGTGACTGGTCTGTCCAGGGTTGGTGGGAGCGTAACAACTCCAACACTGACCTGATTGGTGATGCAGACATCAACATCGCTCACGGTAGCCTGCGTAAACACTTCGCCGGCAACTCCGCGTTCGAACCCTACGTGGGTATCGGTGCCGGTGAGTTCCGCACCGAGCCGACCAGCGACAGCTCCAACGATTTCAAGGAAACCATCGGTACCCTGGAAACCGGTTTCCAGACCCTGCTGCACCCGCACTTCCTGCTGGACGTGGGCGCTCGTCCCTACTACAGCTTCCGCACCGAGCGCTGGGATGCTGAAGTCTATGCAGGCCTGAACTTCCTGATCGGTGCATCCGAGAAGGAAGAAGAGCCGGCGCCGGTAGTTGAAAACGTGGTAACCGACAGCGACGGTGACGGCGTACCTGATGATCGCGATCAGTGTGCCAACACCCCGGCTGGCGCCCAGGTTGACGCAACCGGCTGCGAACTGGACGACGATGGTGACGGCGTAGTCAACAGTGCCGACGAATGCCCGGATACTCCGGCCGGCGCACTGGTAGACGAGAAAGGCTGTCAGCAGTACCTGGAAAAAGACGTTAAGGAAACCCTGTACGTTGAGTTCGGTCTGGACAAGGCGGAAGTGCGTCAGACTTCCTACCCTGACCTGGAGCGTCTGGCTGAAGAGATGCGCAAGTATCCCTCTGCTGACCTGGTACTGGAAGGTCACACCGACAGCACTGGCGCAGCGAGCTACAACAAGTCGCTCTCCAAGAAGCGTGCTGATGCAGTGAAGAAAGTACTGGTGGAAGAGTTCAACATCAGCACTGACCGCATCACCACCGAAGGCTACGGCGAAGAGAAGCCGATTGCCGATAACGGCACCAGTGAAGGCCGCGCGGAGAACCGTCGCGTAGAAGCCATCATGAAGGCCACTACCCAGGAAGCTCAGTACCAATAAGAGCTTTTCCTGAACGAAAAAGGGCCGGCATTGCCGGCCCTTTTTTTATGCTCTTCGTCGTAGGGTGCACTGAGCCTAAGGCGAACTGCACCGATTCAACGCCGGGGTGGTGCAGTTCGCCTTAGGCTCAGTGCACCCTACCCACCATCTCAACCCTTGCGGCGAGCCGCGAAAAACGCCTTCAGCATGGCCGCACTCTCCGCCGCCAGCAGCCCGCCTTCCACCAGCAGCTTGTGGTTATAGAAGTCCACCTGCGGCAACTGCAATTGACTCTCACAGACCCCGGCTCGGGGCTCTTTGGCTGCATAGACCAGACGAGCTACACGGGCATGAACCATGGCACCAAAACACATGGTGCAGGGCTCAAGGGTCACGTACAGCGTGCTTCCCGGTAAGCGGTAATTCTGCTCGGCACGTGCAGCAGCACGTAGCGCCACCACTTCCGCATGGGCGGAGGGATCATGGGCGATGATGGGTTGATTGTAGCCCTCGCCCAGCACCTGCTGATCACGGACCAGCACGGCCCCCACCGGCACTTCGCCTGCCTCGGCAGCCTGCCGGGCCAGTTCCAGCGCCCGCTGCATCCAGATTTCGTCGTTCATGGTTCTATCCTGATCAATGCGGGGCCATGGTATGTCGCAGCCGGCCCTAGCACCAGCACCCCATTTCGTTACAATCATGCCATCAATCGCATTGAGAGCTGTTATGACATCCATCGGAACGCCTTTTACCGACACCGCCACCCGCGTCATGCTGCTGGGCAGCGGCGAACTGGGCCGGGAAGTGGCCATCGAACTGATTCGTTATGGCTGCGAAGTGATCGCCGTGGACCGCTACGATCATGCCCCGGCCATGCAGGTGGCCCAGCGTCGTCATGTCATCAACATGCTCGATGGTGCCGCCCTGCGCCAGTTGGTCGAACAGGAAAAGCCGGCACTGATCGTGCCGGAAATCGAAGCCATCGCCACCGACGAACTGGTTCAACTGGAAAGCGAAGGCTTTACCGTGGTGCCCACTGCCCGGGCTGCAAGACTGACCATGAACCGCGAAGGCATTCGCCGCCTGGCAGCAGAAGAATTGTCACTGCCCACCTCCCCTTACCGCTTTGCGGAAAGCCTGGAGGAATACCAGCAGGCTGTTGCCGAGATAGGTCTGCCCTGCGTGGTCAAACCGGTGATGAGTTCCTCCGGCAAGGGCCAGAGCACCGTGAAAACCGAAACTGACATCCAGTCCGCCTGGGACTATGCCCAGTCCGGAGGACGCGCCGGTCAGGGGCGGGTGATCGTTGAGGGCTTTGTGGACTTCGATTACGAAATCACCCTGCTTACCGTGCGCCACCGGGATGGCACCACCTACTGCTCCCCCATCGGTCACCGTCAGGAAAATGGCGATTATCAGGAATCCTGGCAACCCCAGCCCATGAGCGACAAGGCGCTGAAAGCCTCCCAGGAAGTGGCGGGTGCCATCACCGAGGCACTGGGCGGCCTGGGCATTTTCGGCGTGGAGCTGTTTATCAAGGGCGATCAGGTGTATTTCAGCGAAGTGTCACCGCGCCCCCATGACACCGGCCTGGTAACCCTGCTCTCACAGAACCTGTCCGAGTTCGCCCTGCATGCCCGCGCCATTCTCGGACTGCCAGTCCCTGACATCGAACAACGGGGACCCAGTGCCTCTTCGGTACTGCTGGTGCAAGGCGACTCCAACCAGATGCGTTACCGTGGGCTGGACCAGGCCCTGGCCCAACCGGAAACGGAAGTGCGCCTGTTCGGCAAACCGGAAGTGAAGGGCAGCCGCCGCCTGGGGGTTGCCCTGGCCCGTGGTGAATCCATCCAGGAAGCGCGTGACAAGGCGAATGCCGCCAGTGCCGCACTGAAAGTCGATCTATAAAACGAGGTTAATCGCCATGCAGAATCAGGATACGCACAGCAAGGTCATCGGCTATCTGCTGTGGATTTTCGGCTTTATGGGCGCCCACCGGTTTTACTACGGCCGCCAGATCACCGGCACCATCTGGTTTTTTACGCTGGGGCTGTTTTTCATCGGCTGGATCATCGATCTGTTCCTGATCCCGGGAATGGATGATGCCGCCGACGAACGCTACGAACCCGGTAGTATCGACTACAACATCGGCTGGGTTCTGCTTACCTTCCTGGGCATCTTCGGCATTCACCGCTTCTACATGGGCAAGGTAATCACCGGGATCATTTACCTGCTCACCGCCGGCCTGTTCGGGCTGGGCATTCTCTACGATTTCTGGACCCTGAACGGCCAGATCACCGAGAAGAACCGCCTGGCCTGAACCCGGCATACGCCACGCCCATTGCGGGCGTGGCCTCAACGCATCACAAACCCGGCAAACAACACCGCGAAACCACCCACCTCGGCCACGATCAACGACACCATGAATGTGGACATGGCCAACTCCGGCACACTGCCGCCGCCCAGCCGGTGGGGCCGTTGCAACTGGTTACGGGTGTCCTGCAGAAAACCGTGGAGAATATAACTGCCAATGGCCAGGCCGAAGAACAGCAGGCTCGCCAGGACGGCCAACGTATTGATCCAGTCGTCCCAGACGCTAAGCAACGCAAACCGCTCCAGCACCAGACAGGCAAAGGCGTACATCAGGCTGGCCCGGTGCGCCACATCCACGTAGTAATGGGCACGCCCCTTTTCACTGGTAGCCACCTGCCAGTACTTCCACACCCCGGTCAGCAGGCCGGTCAGAAAGTAAATGCCGCAGCCCCACAACGCCCACTGGTCTGCTGTCATTGTGCTCTCTCCTTATAATTCAAAAAAACGGGCCAGGGTCGCCTGCATGTGCGGCCGGGTATGGCAATAGCGCCGCCGCCCTTCCCTTTCTACCCGGATAAGCCCGGCCTCCGCCAGTTCACGCACATGGTGGGATACCGTAGGGGCACCAATATTGAGACGCTGCATGAAGTCCCCGAAGGCACAACCCGCCGGCACTTTCGCCAGATCCGCATGACCATGGGCCCGGCAATGCTCCAGAATCACCTGGTAGATTCGCAAGCGGTTAGGATTGGACAGGGCCCGAAAGGCCGCTGCCAACTGCTCCGCCGAGCTCTCCGATATGTCTTTCCGTGCCAAAACCGGCACCTCCCCACAAAACAGTTTGACGGGTATAAAACTAACTTATAGTTTGACCATCATCAAACTATACAGCTGCTGACCGTAACAGGTCGTTGGAGGACAATCGTGAGCCACGCGGACACTCTCGGGCAATCACTGGCCCTGCCCTGCGGAATAACGCTGAAGAATCGCTTCGCCAAATCCGCCATGAGCGAAGCGCTGGGAACCATCGATAATCATGTGACCCCGGCGCTGGAGCGACTCTACGGTCGCTGGGCCCAGGGCGGCACCGGGTTGCTGATTACCGGCAATATCATGGTCGACCGCAACCACACCGGTGAGCCCCGAAACGTGGTGCTGGAAGACAAGCGCGACATGACCCTGCTGAAACGCTGGGCGGATGCGGGCCAGAGCCAGGGCAATGATATCTGGGTGCAACTGAACCACCCGGGCAAACAGATCCCGCGCATGCTCGCCAGCGGCGATACCCTGGCGCCTTCCGCGGTGCCCTTCGGCAAGGAACTCAAGAGCGCCTTCAAAACGCCACGGGCGCTCAACGAAGACGAGATTTTCGATATCATCCGGCGCTTTGCCACCAGCGCGGCACTGGCAAAAGAGGCCGGCTTTACCGGTGTCCAAATCCATGGCGCCCACGGATATCTGGTCAGCCAGTTCCTGTCCGGCCACCATAACCGTCGTAACGACAAATGGGGCGGCTCCCTGGAAAACCGTATGCGTTTCCCGCAGGAAATCTATCGCGCTATCCGCGACGCCGTTGGCCCGGATTACCCGGTGAGCATCAAACTCAACTCTGCAGATTTTCAGCGTGGTGGTTTCACCGAAGAAGAATCCATGACCGTGGCCGAAACCCTGGCCGCCGAAGGGCTGGATCTGCTGGAAATCTCCGGGGGTAACTATGAAAACCCGGCCATGGCCGGCGCCAGAGGTGTGCGCGAAAGCACGGTGAAGCGGGAAGCCTACTTCCTGGACTACGCCCAGGCCATTCGCCAGCGGGTTTCCATACCGCTGATGGTCACCGGCGGCTTCCGCTCGGCCCAGGCCATGGCGCAAGCGGTGGAAAGCGGCGCCACCGACCTGGTCGGTATTGCCCGTCCTCTGGCCGTGGAACCGGATCTGGCCAACCGCATTCTCGCCGGCCAGGAAGGGGTCATCAGCCGCGTCACGCCGCGCAAGACCGGCATCAAGATGATCGACGAAATGGCCATGATGGAAGTGTCCTGGTTCTCCCGTCAGCTGCATCGCATGGGCAAGGGAAAGGACCCGAAACCGGATGAGAGCGTCCTGCTGTCGCTGTTCAAGGTAGTCACCGAGATGGGGATTGGTAGCTTCAAGACTCGACGGTTGCGGGCGAATAATTAGTTGAAAGTTCAAAGTTGAAAGTTACAACGCGCGATAGGTGTGTTGTAACTTAAACGCAAGAGGCCGCGCTTATCGTTAAGCGCGGCCTCTTGCTTTTCCGGGACAGGAGAAACCTTCCAGCGTTTCAACTTTGAACTTTACACTTTCAACTGTCTTTACAACGCAGCAGCCACTTCCGCGCCCTGACGAATAGCACGCTTGGCGTCGAGCTCTGCAGCCAGGTCAGCGCCGCCGATCAGGTGGAAGTTTTTCGCGTCTTCCTGATACAGCTCACGCAGGGATTCCTGACCGGCACAGATCACCACGTGATCCACGTCCAGCACCCGGCTTTCCTCGCCAATCTTGATATGCAGGCCGGCATCATCGATTTTCTCGTAGCTACAGCCCTTGAGCATTTCCACATTGCGGGATTTCAGGGTGGCACGGTGTACCCATCCGGATGTCTTGCCCAGGTCCTTGCCCAGTGAGGTTGGCTTGCGTTGCAGCAGGGTGATCTGTCGTGCCGGTTTTTCCACGTCCGGCTCTACCAGCCCACCCGGGGCATCGCTGTTCATGTCCACGCCCCACTCCTTCATCCACTCCGGCAAAGGCTGCTCACCCTCGCGGGGATGTTCGGCCAGGAACTCGGACACGTCAAAGCCGATACCACCGGCGCCGATCACGGCCACCTTTTCGCCCACCTGGGCCTTGCCACGCAGGACATCCACGTAGGAAAGCACTTTGGGATGATCAATACCGGGAATGCCCGGGGTGCGCGGCAGCACCCCGGTAGCAATAACGATTTCGTCAAAACCCTGGGCCTGCAGATCGGCCACTTCCACTCGCGTATTAAGCTTCAGGGTGACGCCGGTGTTTTCGATCCGCTTGCCGAAGTAACGGATGGTGTTGTGGAATTCTTCCTTGCCGGGGATCACCTTGGCCATGTTGAACTGGCCACCGATTTCGCCGGCCTGATCAAACAGGGTCACATCATGGCCCCGCTCTGCCGCCACCGTGGCACAGGACAATCCCGCCGGGCCGGCGCCCACCACCGCCACCTTCTTCGGCTTGGCAGTGCGCAGGTAGAGAAGCTCGGTTTCGTGGCAGGCTCGGGGGTTGACCAGACAGGACGCCCGCTTGAGCTGGAAAGTGTGGTCCAGACAGGCCTGGTTACAGGCGATACAGGTATTGATCTCGTCCGCTTTGCCCTGCTCGGTTTTCTTCACGAACTCCGGGTCCGCCAGCAACTGGCGGGCCATGGACACGGCATCCGCCTGGCCACTCTTGAGAATCTCTTCCGCCACATCCGGATCGTTGATGCGGTTGGACGCGACCACCGGAATGGAAACCACGTCCTTCACCTGGCGGGTGGCCTCCACGAAGGCTGCCCGTGGCACGGAGGTAACGATGGTGGGCACCCGGGCTTCGTGCCAGCCGATACCGGAATTCAGCAGACTGGCGCCGGCCGCTTCCAGCTCCCTGGCCAGATCCAGCACTTCCTCACGGGTGGACCCTTCCGGGACCAGATCAATCACCGACATGCGGAACATGATGATGAAATCATCACCACAGCGTTTGCGGGTTTCGCGCACGATTTCCACCGGGAAACGGCGGCGGTTTTCCGCATTGCCACCGTACTTGTCCTTGCGCTTGTTGGTGCGCGGCGCGGTGAACTGGTTAATCAGGTAGCCTTCGGAGCCCATGATTTCCACGCCATCGTAACCGGCCTTCTTGGCCAGGTAGGCCGTGTGGGCAAAATCCTTCACCGTCTGCTCCACCTCTTTGGTGGACATGGCCTTGGGCTTGAACGGATTGATCGGGCTCTTGATGGCAGAGGCAGAGCGGGAGAACGGGTGGTAACTGTAACGGCCGGCATGCAGCACCTGCAGGGCAATCTTGCCCCCTTCCCGATGTACCGCATCGGTGACCTTACGGTGGTTCATCACATCAAAGCGGCTGTTGAACAGCCCGGAGAACGGATAAAACCAGCCCTTCTTGTTCGGGTTGAAACCACCAGTGACAATAAGGCCAACGCCACCGCGGGCACGCTCGGCAAAATAGGCTGCCAGCTTGGGAAACTGCCAGAAACGGTCTTCCAGTCCGGTATGCATGGACCCCATAATCACCCGGTTCTTGAGCTGGGTGTGGCCCAGATCCAGGGGGGAAAGCAGGTTGGAATAGCGGTCGGCTGTCATGGTGTATGCTCCGTATCGTCACCAAAGATGGCTACGCGTTAATTATCTGGACGGCGTCAAGTTAATGGCTTATTTTGACACTGTCAAGATTATTCCTGAAACTACCCTGGCAAGTGACACGTTGAACGTTTCAACGCGGCATCTGCGTGGCCATAATCTGCACCACCCTGGCCGCGCTCAAACCCGCTAGTTCGCGTAACCGGCGGCTTGTCTGCCGCCTGCTTTAACAGCGCGTTGTAACTTGCCACTTTCAACTTGCAACTGGATTACCCATGTCACGACCCGCCCGCTACCACCACGGCGACCTGCATTCCACACTGCTCCGGGAAGCCAACCGCTTGCTGGACGAGGACGGCATTGATGGTCTCTCCCTGCGCAAACTGGCAGAACGGGCCGGCGTCTCCCGCACCGCACCCTACCATCACTTTCGTGACAAGAATGCCCTGCTCTGCGCCCTGGCCACCCAGGCCTTCAGCCAGCTGGATGAGATGATCGCCCGGCAATTGCAGGGTGACGGCTCCCGGGAACGGATTCAGCACTTTGTCAGCGAGTACCTGCGTTTTGCCACCGAACACCCGGAACAGTATGAGCTGATGTTTGGCCGCACCATCTGGAAAAGCGGAGACCCCACCGACGAACTGAAAGCGGTGGCCTACCGCAGTTTCCGCCACTATGCCGAGCGGCTGGGCAGCCAGCTTCAGGGCCGACTTCCCGCTGACACGGATCCGCTACGGGTTGCCCAGGCCAGCTGGGCCACCATTCACGGGCTCTGCCGCCTGGTCATCGATGGCATCTATGTGAACCGGGACGACATGGAAGCGGTGAGCCAACAGGCCGTGGCGTTGATCATGGCCGCCCTCAAACCGGTGAAAAACGACTGATACACCGCCAATAACGACTCACTGGGTATTCGGGTCATAGGACTGCTCCACCACTTCGGGCTAGCCTGAGAGAAAGGGAGAGACAAAAGACCCGAGCCATGAAAACAATAGCCACGTTCTGTCGCGTCTGCGAACCCTCCTGTGGCCTGGTGGCCCAGGTGGAAGACAACATTGTCCAGCGCCTGCAACCCGACAGGAACCATCCTGTCAGTCAGGGGTTCGCCTGTCACAAGGGCGTCAATTACCTGGCCATTCACCAGGATCCGGATCGCCTGGACTACCCCCTGCAACGTGAGGGCTCCCGGCAGCCCGGTGAAGGGCAATGGCATCAGCAAGACTGGGATAGCGCTATCGCCGCTGTCGGAGATCAGCTTGCACAGATCCGCGACCAGTATGGTGCGGATGCCATCGGCGGATATATCGGCAACCCCACCGCCTTCAATGCCCTTGGCAGCCAGGGTATCGGTGAGTTTTTCATGGGTATCGGCAGCCGCCGTATCTTCAACTCCGGCACCCAGGACTGCTCCAACAAGTTTGCTGCCGGCGAAGCCGTTTTCGGCACCAGCACCCTGCACCCGTTACCGGATATCGACAATACGGACTGCCTGCTGATCTTCGGCGAAAACCCCAAAGTCTCACACATGAGCTTTATTTCCATTGCCGATCCCATGGCCAAAATTCGCGCGGCCTGCCAACGGGGCGCCCGTGTCTTTTACATCAACCCACGCAGGATCGAATCCGCCAGCCCGAAGACCGGCGAGGTGATACAGATTCTGCCGGACACCGACTTCTATCTCATGGCCGCCCTGCTCCACGAGATTGATGCGCTGGGTCGTTTCAACCAAGCCGTGCTGCGCGACCATGGCAATCACGTGGATGAACTGCGTGAGGTGATCGCGCCCTATTCCGCCGACAGCGTGGCCGATGTGGTGGGGCTTAGCGCTGGAGATATCCGTGCCCTGGCGGATACCTTCAGCGCGGCCAAGCGTGCCTCGGTGCACATGTCCACCGGCGTCAACATGGGTCGACAGGGCACCCTCTGCTACTGGCTCCTGCAGATGCTGAGCTTCGTCACCGGCAACCTGGACAGGGAAGGGGGCAATTTCTACAGCGAGGGCTTCTACCCGGCCGCCAAAGCGGGCCGTGCCCGGCCTGACGACAGCCTGTTCTTCTCCACCCGATACGGCGAGTTACGGCATATCCGGGGCGCCCTGCCCAGCAACCTGCTGCCGGACATGATCCTGGATGACGACAACCCTGTGCGGGCCCTGGTGGTGATTGCCGGCAACCCCCTGCTCAGCGTGGGCGGCGAGGATCGCTGGCGCCAGGCCCTGGAAAAACTGGACCTGCTTGTTGTCATCGACCTGTTTCGCAACGCCACCGGGGAGTACGCACACTTTCTGCTACCCTCCGCAGATATGCTGGAGCGACCGGATATCAATATCTGCGGCTTGGGCATGCAGTACCGCCCCCATGTGCAATACACCGATGCCGTGGTGCCGCCAGCCCATCAACGCAAGGAAGAATGGTGGATCCTGTCCCGGCTACTGCAACGCATGGGCTTAAGCGCTCCTCTGCTGGAGCAGACCCCGGCCAACCCCTTCGGGCGACTGGAACATATGATGTCCCGACACCAGCTGGACGTGGCGACCCTGAAGCAGGCCCCCTCCGGTACCGTGGTTCTCGACACCCAGCCCATTGGCCGCCTCTACAGGGACTTCGTGCAGACCGACGACAAACGGGTGGACTGCTGTCCGCCCCTGTTTGCCGAAGCCATTACCCTGGCGCGGCAACAGTTCGATGCCCTCAAACACACTGCCCCGCCATTCCGGTTGATCACTCTGCGGACCAACTACATGCACAACAGCTGGTACCAGAATGTGGCCAACCTGAAACGGGGTCAGCATGACCATAATCCCTTGCACATGAACCCCCAGGACATGGCCTCACTGGGACTGGCTGATGGCGACCATTTGATCCTCAAAAACGAGTACGGGGAAGTGATGGCGCAGGCCCGCGGGGATGACTCCCTGCGGCCCGGCGTGGTAGCCATGACCCATGGCTGGGGCAACCAGAAAACCCCAGGGCTGACCGTGGCCAATCGCTACCCGGGGGTGAATATCAATGCCCTGCTGCCCCACGGTCCGGGCAGCTTCGAAAAGCTGAGCAACCAGGCATTCATGAGTGGCATACCGGTAACCATCAAAGCCGCAGGCAAGCTCGCCTGAAACCCGTGCAAGGCAACCGCTGTCAGTGCCTGTTCAGAAAGGCCTTGAGCGCGGCGATATAATCATCAAACGCCTCGTACTGAGGCACGTGGCCAATGCCGTCCATCTCCACCAGGACCGCATGAGGAATGCGACTGGCAGCCTCCTTGCCCAGGCGATCATAACGGCCCAGCTGATCCCTTTGCGCTTCCGGAGCCCGGTTACGTCCCAGTGCGGTTCGATCACGGGTACCGATAATCAGTAATGTGGGCAGGGTCAGCCGATCGAAATCATGCACCACCGGCTGGCTGTAGATCATGTCGTAGTGCAATGCGGAATTCCATGCAATGCGCCGGTAATCCGGACCACGCATCCACCCCTGCTGCAGGGTGAGCAGGGGGTCATAGGTCTTTTTCCACTGACCATCAAAATAGCTGCGGGTCATGTAGGCTTTGACCTTCTCCGGGTTCTTGTTCATTTCTCCCTGATACCAGGCGTCCACGGACTGCCATGGCACCTGCTTGCGCTGCCAGTCTTCCAGGCCAATGGGATTAACCAGCACCAGTGCATCGCTGCGATCCGGAAACATCAACGCAAAGCGGGTGGCCAGCATGCCCCCCATGGAGTGCCCCACCACTGTGACACGGTCCACCTTCAGGGTATCCAGCAGACGGCGGGTCTGGTCGGCGAGGGTCTGGAAGCTGTATTGAAAATGCGCCGGTTTCGATGACTTGCCAAACCCGATCTGGTCCGGCGCTACCACCCGATACCCTTCGGCCAATAAGGCCGACATGGTGTCTTGCCAGTACGCACCGGAAAAATTCTTGCCGTGCAAAAGCAGGACTGTTTTTCCATTGCCCTGTTTCGGCGCCACATCCATGTAGGCCATCTCCAGATCCTGTTGCTGATCCTCCAGACTCAACATCTGCACCGGGAAGGGATAGTCGAAATCCGTCAGACGGGCATCAAGAGAAACCGGTGCCGCGACCAGTCGTCCGGCCAGTAACAGTCCCAGCAGCACCAGCCACAACCGCTGTTCTTTCATGGGGCTCTCCTTACTCAGGCGTTGTCAGGGGTTTATGGTCCGAGTGCGCTCACCCTGGCCAGGTTCCCTGCCGGTGATCACGATGGCTGGCGCCCACCAAGCAGAAGCGGTAGCCGCACCACTACCTGCAAGCCCCCCAGCGGGCTTTCCCCCAGGGACAGATCGCCGCCATAAGCCGCCACGGTATCGCTGATAATGGCCAGCCCAAGGCCATCCCCCGGTGTGCGTTCGTCCAGCCTCTGACCCCGCTGCAGGACCTGCTGGCGACGCTCAGGGGCAATCCCCGGACCATCATCCTCCACACACAGGCACAGCTGTCCGTCACCTTGATCCAGTGTCAGGCGAATGTGGCTTTTTGCCCATTTGAACGCGTTATCCAGCAGATTGCCCAGCACTTCCAGCATATCGTCCCGCTCCAGTGGCAGAGCGGTCAGCTGGTCCCCTTCTACCGTCACTTGCAGGGAACGGTGATGAGCCCGCTCCAGTGTCGTGACGAGCAGGGGCACATGATCGGCCGGACAAAACCGGTTGCTGGCCGTTACCCCCGCCGCCACGCGGGCCCGTCCCAGCGCCCGGCGGATCGTCGCTTCCATCTGATCCAGCTGCTCTTGCAGCAATGCATGGAGGGCAGGATCCGCGGTTTTCAGTTGTTCATTGCAGCGATTTTTCAACACCGCCAGCGGGGTTTTCAGCGCATGCCCCAGGTCCCCCAGCCCATGGCGGGAGCGCTGCAGCTGTTGTTCGGTATGCCGTTGCAGACGGTTGATTTCCACCACCAGCGGGTGCAACTCCAGCGCCACGTTTTCATTGAGCGTATTGCGCTGGCCACCGCGAAGCTGTTCGATCTCCTTGCGGGCTTGCCGCAACGGCGACAGCCCCCGGCGCAACAACCACTGTTGCACCCCTGCCAACACCAGCAGCACCACCAGCCAGGCAATCAGCACAGCGGTGCGGGTGCGGGCGTACGCGGTCATCACCGGGGTGTAATCCTGGGCCACAACGATGGTCACCGGCTGATCGTTCATCCGGTATTCACCGCGGTAACGCAGTAACTGCTGACCGCCCGGCCCGGGCTGCAGCATCGGGTCCATGCCGGGGGACTCCGGCATGGACAGCGTGGCATCCCACAGTGACCGGGAGCGCCAGCGGCTGTCATCCACCAGCACCACGAAATAACGTCCGGAGAGAGGCCGCCGGTAAGCCGGATGCAGTCGCGTCGGGTCCAGCGTCAGCACATCATTCCGGTCCCGGCCAATGGCGGTGAGCACCCCGGCCGCATCGTCACGCAGCGAGGCGCTGAGCGAGTCACGTTGTTCTCGCTCCAGCCACCACAGCGCCCCCTGGCTAATCAACAGCCCCGCCAGCAGCAAGCTGACGAACAGGCTGATACCCAGGCGACGGCCGATGGAGGTCATCCCTGCCCCCCGATAAAGACATAGCCCTGCCCCCGGCGGGTTTCGATCACATCCTTGCCGAGTTTGCGGCGCAGGCGATTCACGTGCACTTCCAGTACATTGGAATCTCGATCACTTTCGTTGTCATACAGGTGGGAGGCCAGCTGCCCCTTGGATAACAACCGACCCGGGTTGTGCATGAAATATCGCAACATGCGGAACTCGGCACCGGTAAGCGTCATTTCCTGCTCACCCTGCCAGACACTCTGGCGCTGCTCATCCAGTGTCAGGCTGCCCACACGCAAACCGGCATCATTGACGTTGCCGTGGCTACGCCGCAACAGGGCCTGCACCCGCAGCAGTAATTCATCCGGATGGAACGGTTTGGTCAGGTAATCGTCGGCGCCCAGCTGCAGCCCCTCGATTTTTTCCGACCAACTGTCCCGGGCGGTGAGAATCAACACCGGCACACCGAGCCCCTCTGCTCGCCACTGCCGCAGAACCTGCAGGCCATCCATACCGGGTAGCCCCAGATCCAGAATCACCAGATCGAAGGGATCATCATGGGCCCTGACAAGGGCATCTCGACCATCAGCCAGCCAATCCACCGCATAGCCGTGTTCGCGAAACATGGGGATCAATTGATCGGCCAGGGATACGCTGTCTTCCACCAACATCAGCCGCATCAATCGTCTCGCTCATCATCCAGCCAGGCCCCGTCACGGGCATCGATTTCCAGTTCGCGCACCACCCTGTCACGGGTCAACAACTCGATTTCATAAATCAGGATACCGTCATCCCGTTCCAGCTCCACTTCCAGCAAGCGAGCCTCCGGATAACGGCCAAGGATAGCATCCAGTACAGTTTCAAACGGCAGCACCACGCCCTGCTCCCGAAGACGCAGAGCTTCTTCGTGGCTGACATCGTCCGCAATCGACGAACTGGAAAACAGGCCAAGCAGGGCGAGTAACCCCGCCCTGCTGACCCGTTTCGACATTGTCACAATTTCAGTCCCGTTCATCCTTCAGCACATCGCCGGTACTGGCATCAATGTCCACATCCCATTCCTGGCCCTGGCCATCACGGAGCTCCACCTGATAGATGTAGCGACCGTATTCGTTTTCCAGATCGGTGTCGGTGATCTGTGCGTCGGGATGCGTATCCATGGCCACCTTGTCCAGCGTCTCCAGGGACTGGATTGTGCCGTCTTTCACTAACTGTGGCACTTGCTGGTGGGGTACATCATCCGCATGAACGGTACCGGCGGCGGCCACGCCGAGCAGGGCGGCAATCAGAGGGGTTCGGGAAAATCTCATGGTGTTGCTCCTTTCCTGTTGGGTTTGAGTCCCTGTGGGGATAGGAAACACTCTAAGAGCACAACCTGAATTTACCCTGAACGCTACCTGAAACCAGCATGAATCCGTGGGCAGCGGATATTTCAGGCATAAAAAAACCGGCCCGAAGGCCGGTTTTTTGCGTCATGCCAGCGATTATTTCTCGAGAATCGCTACCACGCCCTGACCGCCAGCAGCACACACGGAGATCAGTGCGCGGCCGGAGCCTTTTTCGTTCAGCAGCTTGGCCGCATTGGCGATGATACGGCCACCGGTGGCAGCGAACGGGTGGCCGGCTGCCAGGGAGGAGCCTTTCACGTTCAGCTTGCTGCGGTCGATGCTGCCCAGCGCCTTCTTGCGACCCAGACGCTCTTTGCAGAAGGTCTCGTCTTCCCAGGCTTTCAGGGTAGACAGTACCTGGGACGCGAAGGCTTCGTGGATTTCGTAGAAATCGAAGTCCTGCAGGGTCAGGTCCAGCTTGTCCAGCATGCTCGGCACAGCGTAGGCCGGTGCCATCAGCAGGCCTTCTTTCTTGCCGATGAAGTCCACGGCAGCGGCTTCACCGATGGTCAGGTAGGCCAGTACCGGCAGGCCACGCTCTTTGGCCCACTCTTCGGTGGCCAGCAGTACTGTGGACGCACCGTCGGTCAGCGGGGTGGAGTTGGCCGGGGTCATGGTGCCGTCCGGGCCACCGAAGCAAGGCTTCAGGGTAGCCAGTTTTTCCAGGGTGGAGTCACCGCGCATGTTGTTGTCACGCTCCAGGCCCTTGAACGGGCTGATCAGGTCATCCTGCCAGCCATCTTCATAGGACTTGGCCAGGTTCTGGTGGGATTTCCACGCCAGCTCGTCCTGGTCTTCCCGGGCAATGCCCCACTCTTTGGCGGTGATCGCCTGGTGCTCACCCATGGACAGGCCGGTACGGGGCTCGCCGTTCTTGGGGATGTCGGGCATCAGGGATTTCGGATTGAGCAGCTTCAGGCCCAGCTTGGCGCGTTCGCCGTTGGTCTTGGCACGGTTCAGCGCCATGAACACCTTGCGGGCTTCTTCGTTGACGCCCAGGGGCGCATCAGAGGTGGTGTCCACACCACCGGCGATGGCGCAATCGATCTGACCCAGCGCAATCTTGTTGGCCACCAGGATGGCCGCTTCCAGACCGGTGCCGCAGGCTTGCTGCAGGTCATAGGCCGGGGTTTCCGGGGCCAGCTTGGAGCCCAGTACGGATTCGCGCACCAGGTTGAAATCGCGGGCGTGCTTCATTACTGCACCGGCAGCCACTTCGTCGATCTTCTCGCCGTGCAACTTGAAACGATCCACCAGACCGTCGATAGCAGCAGTCAGCATTTCCTGGTTGCTGGTATCAATATACGCAGAGTTGGAACGGGCAAACGGGATACGGTTACCGCCGATAATGGCAACCTTACGTACGGCTTTACCTGCCAGCATAGTCATGTCCTCTAAAGATGGCGGTGAGCAACGACAGCGTGAAAACGCTACAGTATTCACTCGAATGGGCGCAGTCTACCCGCAACCGGCACGGCCTCATTGGCTCAAACGCCTGTTTGACTCCCGGCGCCGGTCAATACACCTGCCACATTGCAGTGATTCAATACGCGCCAGTGTGCGACAGGGCTGATTCCCATGCCCTACGAAAGAAGTCTGATTTTGGCCGTTCTTTCCCTGGCACATCTTTAAACTCGCTCTGGTTGCACTAATGTAGCCAGACACATTCATCTTCTGATGGCAAAGGACAGGATCATGAGCGATACCTATCAGGCGATTGCCAATTCCTCTATGGGCAAGGCGCTGTTTGGCGCAATCAATCTCCCCATCCCGGTGATTCTCGATCGCTGGCAGCCGGGCCAGGCTTCTTTCATCAAGGGCCGCGTACTGGTGGGCGCCGCCAAGGGTTCCACCGGTATCGATACCGTCCTCGCGACATTGAAAGGGGCGCCGGAAGCACAGGTCGCCGTGCTGGCCAACACCGGCAACGCCACCGAGCTGCAGAAGAAAGCCGGCAAGCTGGGCGTGAGCGCGGACAACTACACCGCCAACCGCGAAGACGATGCCAAGTTCAAGGGCCTGGTATTCGATGCCACCGGTATCCAGAACCCGGATGAGCTGAAAGCCCTGTGGGAATTCTTCCACCCGGTAATTCGCAAGCTGGAAAAATGTGCCCGCGTTGTGGTCATTGGCCGCACCCCGGAAAAACAGACCGGCGCCACCCGTGTGGCCCAGCGCGCCCTGGAAGGTTTCACCCGCTCTGTGGGCAAGGAAATCAAGAAAGGCGCCACCGCCCAGCTGGTGTATGTAGACGAAGGTGCTGAAGCACAATTGGCGTCTCCCCTGCACTTCTTCCTGTCGCCGAAATCCGCCTACGTGTCCGGCCAGGTGGTTCGTGTTTCCGAAGCCGGCTTCAAGGCGACCAAGTTTGACTGGGACAAGCCGCTGGCGGGCAAAAAAGCGCTGGTCACCGGCGGTTCCCGCGGTATCGGTGCGGCCATTGCCGAAGTTCTGGCCCGCGACGGCGCCACCGTGACCGTGCTGGATATCCCGCCCATGGCTGATGACCTGAACCAGGTGGCCGAGCAGATCGGTGGCGATACCCTGGAACTGGACATCACCGCTGACGACGCCCCCGCCACTATCGCTGCCAAGGCGAAGGAAATCGGCGGCTACGACGTGGTCGTGCACAATGCCGGCGTCACCCGTGACAAGATGTTGGGCAACATGCCGGAGAAATTCTGGGACATGGTGCTGAACATCAACATCGCCAGCCAGCTGCGCATCAACGAAAAACTGCTGGCTGACGGCGGCATGGGTGAAGGTGGACGCATCATCTCCATCAGCTCCATCGCCGGTATCGCCGGTAACCTGGGCCAGACCAACTACGGCGCTTCCAAGGCAGCCGTGATCGGCATGATCGATGCCTACAAGGACGAGTACGCCGAGAAAGGCATCACCATCAATGCCGTGGCCCCGGGCTTCATCGAAACCCAGATGACCGCCGCTATCCCCTTCACCATCCGTGAAGCGGGCCGTCGCATGAACGCCATGAACCAGGGCGGCCAGCCGGTAGACGTGGCTGAAACCATCGCCTTCTTTGCCAGCCCGGCCTCTCAGGGTCTGACCGGCAACGTGGTGCGTGTGTGTGGCCAGATGCTGCTGGGTGCGTAACAGCTGCAAGCCTCAAGCTGCAACACGGTTTGAGGCTTTCGCCACACGATCGACAAAAGAGCCGCGCCGCAAGGTGCGGCTCTTTTGTTTGTGGGTTGTACTCCCAATCTATCAACGATAGCCGCTGTAGGAGCTCCTCTTGAGGGGCGAACCGAGCGATGCGAGGCGGCAGACACATCCGTTCCCGCACTCTTTTCTAAAAGCTGCCGAGCCTTGAAGCGCCTGATCATCCTTCGGATGATTTCCGCGTTCACACACAGTTCGCCCCTCAAGAGGACTATTCGCTACGCTCACCCTTCGGGCCGCACTGTACTGCATGCGTTACTTCGCTGCGCTCTGTTCCTACAGCGGTTTCATAGATATGCCGTCGTAAAGGCCCACCACCAACAAGATCGTCGTAGAAATCCTGGCGCATCCAGTCCCCGGTTTTATCTTTTCGCAACTCGCTCCTCGTCACTCGCTACTGCTTTATAAAAAGCCCCACCGGGTTACCCCGGCAGGGCCTGAAAAATCCCGTGCTCTCCCGCAACGAAACACGGTGTGATCAGCGCGGCGGCACTCAGGCCGCTTTCGCCAGCTTGTCTTCGCGTTTCTTTTTCGCTTTCGCCGCTCCGCCCGGCATGTACTGACGCACATCCCAGAAGAAATAACGCTTCAACACGCTGTTGGCTTCGTCATCATTCTGCCGCCAGCCATACATTGCGGGTTTCTCCCTCTCGATGGCCAGGGTGCCGAAAATCAGCCAGTCGTAAATGGCCAGCGTGGAGGTCACGTTCCTGGCGGAATTGGGGCCACGGGAATGATGATGGTGATGCTGGGTCGGGAAGGTCAGCACATGGGCCAGTGCCCACATGGTCTTGCGCACCCAGGCCCACCGGTGGTTATGGAAATACAGATCCCAGTTCCAGTTCACATGGGTCTGGGCCGCCCAGATGCCCTTGATGGCGGTTCCGATCAGAAACACCTCTACCAGCCCCAGATACAGGCACACCAGCTGGAAGGTGTAGTTGGGCATGATCAGCCACCAGGCCCAGCCGTTCACAAAGGTCTGGGTCACAGACAATTGCCCCTTGTTGTCCTGGCCGCCTGCCAGGTGGTGGGGCCGATGACTCATCTTGTAGAACGCCTGCACCCATTGCAGCAGCCGGTTCTTCGGTCGGCGGCTGTGGGCAAACAGGTGGAAGGAGCCATGGATAAACTCTTCGATGCAGAAGAAGACGATCAGGGTCGGCCAGAAATACTGCTCTTCAAGCCAGGCCAGGGAGCCCGCACTGCCAGGAAACAGGCCGGACAGCCCCAACGTCAGCAGCAGTAGTACCAGGGGCCGTTGCACGACCACCATCATCAAGGTGGCCAGGAAGGCGACCTTCCAGTCCTGACGGGTCTTTTTTCCGTCGCGGGTCCGTCCGGCGAGGACTTCCCAGATCGCGGCGAGGACAATAAAAACTGTCACAAAGGTAGTGAGTTGCTGGTCCATTGTTATTCTCCGGTTCAAGCATGTTGTTGCGCACACCGTTGAAAATAGACACCGGGTACTCCTTTTCCTAATTGATATTTGATATAAGTAATATCCATGAAACTGAATTTACGCAGTGTCGACCTGAACCTGCTGCCAGTATTCCACGCCATCATGGAGGCAGGGCAGCTGTCCCGGGCGGCAGAACAGCTTGGCATGAGCCAGCCAGCGATCAGCGCGGCGCTGCAACGGTTGCGTCATACCCTGAGCGACGAGCTGTTTGTGCGGACTCGCCAGGGCATGTTGCCCACTCCCCGTGCCCGGGAACTGCATCAGCATCTGGCGCCCCAACTGGCTTCACTGCGCGACGTTCTGGATCCGCGCAATCGCTTTGACCCTGCCACCAGCCAACGGCATTTCCGCCTGCTCAGCACAGATTATTTCGAGATGGTACTGCTTCCGCCCTTACTGCAACGGATCCGCCAGCACGCACCGGACGTAATGCTGGAAGTGGCGCCGGTCGGTGACAACATGGCGGATACCCTGCACAAGGCCCATGCGGACCTGGCCGTGGATGCATTTGTGCCGGAAGACAGCCGGCTTCGTCGGCACGTCCTGCTGGAAGAAAATCTGGTGGTGGTTGCCCGGCGGGGTCATCCGCAATTTCGCGGTCGCTGCAGTAAAAGGCGCTTCCTGGAGGCGGAACACGTGGTGTTGCCGGAGCGTCACCGTCGACTGCCGCTGGATCTGGTTCTGAACGCGCCCGGCTGGCAGCGCCGCACCGGCGCCCGGGTGACCCAATTTGCCAGTATGCTCGCCGTCACCGCCCGCTCGGACATGATCGCCACGGTGCCCGAGCGTCTGGCTCGCCATTATGCCCATGGGCTGCAATTGCAGATATTGCCGTTCCCGGTAGCGATTCCCCCGGTACCGATTTATGCGCTCTGGCCCGACGCCCAGAACGGGGACCCCGCCCATCGCTGGCTACGTCAGCAACTGGCCGATTCCCTGGACACTGAACCTGTCCCTTGAATCCCTGTCCAATTACCACCATGTTTGAACACACAGACTTCTGACACAGGACACCCCATGGGTTTCGGTCGCATTTTCTTCTTCATCTTCGCTTTTGCCCTGCTGGAAGTACTGGTACTGGCGAAGGTCGCCGGCCTGATCGGCTGGCCGATCACCATCATCGCCACGGTGGTTACTGCCCTGCTGGGCAGCTATCTGTTTCGTCGTCAGGGGCTGGAAACCTGGGTACGACTGAACCAGCGCATGCAGCAAGGTGACATGCCCGGCCAGGAAATGGTGGAAGGGATCATGCTGCTGCTCGGCGGCGCCCTGCTGATCACCCCCGGCTTCATTACTGACGCGGTGGGCTTTGCCCTGCTACTGCCAGGCTCCCGCCGTGCCATGGCCCGCAAGGTGATCGAGAAAGGCACCCTGCAGGGCTTTACCACCATGCAGGGAGGAGGCTTCACCTACAGCAGTTATACCCGACAGGGTCCCAACCCGTTTCAGCAGCCCCCCGGCCGGGACGATGGCAATGTAACCATCGAGGGGGAAGCCCACCGCACCGACGAACGCTAATCACAGCGTCAGCGTCGGGGAAATCCCCTGGCGCCAATTGAGGTGGCATGTCTAACCCGGTGCGTCGGCGGTTCAGCCGGTTCGCGCGCGCTCCCCTCCCCCTGCTAAACTCCGCGCCTTTACCTGACCCAGCCCGTTCGGCGGAGGCGCCATGAGCCTGTTTCTCAACCCCATTGTCTGGTCCGTGATTCTGCTCATGGGCCTGAGCATTGCGCGCATGAACGTGGTACTCGCCCTGCTCTGCGCGGCGCTGGTGGCCGGCATGGGCAGTGGCCTGGATCTGCAAAGCACCCTGTCTGCCTTTGGCGACGGCCTGGGTGGCGGCGCCAATATCGCCCTGAGTTATGCCCTGCTGGGGGCCTTTGCGGTGGCCATTGCCCGCTCCGGGATTACCGAATGGCTGGCCGCACGGATCATTGCCCGGCTCGGTCGCACCCCGGCGCCGGACCAGCTGCGTCTGATTCGCACGCTGCTACTCATGGTGCTGCTGGCCGCCGCCATCATGAGCCAGAACCTGGTGCCCATTCATATCGCCTTTATCCCGATCCTGGTGCCACCGCTACTGGAAGTGATGCACCAGCTGCGCCTGGACCGGCGACTGGCGGCCTGTGTGCTCACCTTCGGGCTGATTACCCCGTATATGGTGTTGCCGGTGGGTTTCGGCAGCATTTTCCTGCATACCCAACTTGGCCCCAGCCTGGCAAAAGCGGGTCTGGAAATTCCCAAGGGGGAACTGCCCCTGGCCATGCTGCTGCCCGCTGCCGGCATGGTGGTGGGCTTGATTCTCGCCTTCATCCGTTATCGCAAGCCCCGCGACTACCGGCCTGTGGCGCTGCCGGGCGAAGAGCAGCACGCGCCGCTTTCGCTGCGAAATGTGATCGTCGCCGCCATTGCCCTGGCCGCCGCCCTGGCACTTCAGCTCTACAGCGATTCAATCATTCTCGGCGCCCTGGTGGGGTTTATGGTGTTTACAGCGGGGGGCGTGGTGCCCTGGCGGGAATCCCAGGACGCCTTTACCCAGGGCGTGAAAATGATGTCCCTGATCGGCTTTATCATGATTGCTGCCAACGGCTACGCTGCCGTGGTGGGTGCCAGCGGACAGGTGCCATTGCTGGTGGAGAGTGTGACCAGTGGTTTGCAAAGCCCGCCGGTGGCAGCGGCACTGCTATTACTGCTCGGCTTGTTTGTGACGCTGGGGATTGGCTCGTCGTTTTCCACCATCCCCATCATCACCACCCTGTATGTGCCGCTCTGCCTGGCACTGGGTTTCTCACCACTGGCCACCGCCGCCCTGGTGGGCAGTGCGGCTGCCCTGGGTGACGCCGGTTCCCCGGCCTCGGACTCCACGCTGGGTCCCACCGCCGGTCTGAACGCCGATGGCCAGCACGACCATATCCGTGACACGGTGATTCCCACTTTTATTCATTACAACCTGCCGCTGATCGCCGCTGGCTGGCTCGCCGCCATGGTGCTTTGAACAGAGGGCACGCTACCTGGACCGTTGGAGCCTTGCTCGCAAGGCGACTCTTTCGGGTATCCCTTTTTCACTGGTCCTTCGCCTTGTGAACAAGGCTCCAACGGGGTGATTACTTGCTCTTCCACATGCGGGCCACGGCCTTGTCGCTCCCCAACAGACCGACCACTTCACACACCAGCCCCACTGCCAGGAAAACCGCCACCGGAATCAGCCCGCCGTACAACTCAGCCACCACCGTTGCCGCTGCCGCCCCGGTGGACAGCACCAGAAACAGGGCCCCCACCACGATCAGGATTTTTCGGTGCGACGGGCGATAGGCATAGTTGTCATCGCCGGACTCAAACGGGTTGAGGATGGGAGAAAACACTTTGCGAAGAAATTCTTTCACTGGTTAACACCGATTCAATGTATTGATGAATGCCCCACTACCCGGTGAAGCAAGGATGGTGCCATGAGATGGAGCCATGAAATCTTTCACGGACAAACCGTAAAAAGGCGCCCTCGGCGCCTTTCTTTTGCTTTTCTGTTGCCCACGATCGACGCCTAACTTCTCTCCGCGGCATCTTCTTCCGCCTTCAACTTTCGATACTCAATGGGTGTCATACCGACCCAGCGCTTGAACGCCCGGTAGAAGGTGGACGGCTCCGAAAACCCGGTGAGATAGACGATTTCGTCGATGGATTCTTCGGTGCCGGCGAGCAGGCGTTTGGCCAGACGGCAACGATAATCGGCAACCAGCTGGTTGAAGTTGGTGCCGGCATCGGCCAGCCGGGTACGCAACTGGCGAGCCTTGATGCCCAGTCGCTCGGCCACTTCTTCCAAATTGGCATGGCCGGATTCCAGCAGCTCACCGATCAGGCGATTGACCTGGGCGACCAGATCCTGCTTTTCCAGACGAGCCACCTGTTCGCTGGCCAGCTGCTCGTGCAGGTGCAACAGTTCCGGCTCGTGGTGGGCCGACGGCAGATTCATGACCCGGGCATCGAAGTACATGCCGATACTCGGCATATCGAACTTCACCGGACAATCGAAGAGCCGCTCGTATTCCTGCTGGTCCGCATGACGGCTATGACCGAAGTGGACTTCAAGCGGCTCGAAGGCACCGTCAGTGACGAAACGAAAGAACTTGATCACGCCCATCATCATGCATTCATTGAGATGGCTGAGACGTTTGCTCCAGATCATCTGTTTGAGAAAGACCCGATCCCCTTCCTCGAACAATTCCCCCTGGGCAGCGTCTGACAGCAGGCGCTGGTAATCCAGGGCACGTTTCAGGCCCTCGCCAAAAGTGGGGCTGGACAGGAACAGGTATTCCAGGACCTGGCCCTTGTAAACAGGAATATGCTCACCCAGGTGCAGGCCGACGTGTTCATCACCGGAGACTTTCTCCAGTGCCTGCCAGAACCATTCCTGGGCATCGTGGGGCGTACGCAGGTCAGGAACCTGAAGAATGGATTTGTCGAGACCGACTTCTGCCAACACGGCATCGGCATCAATACCGGCGTTAATCATGGCCTTGTAGGCCATTCGTAACAGCACACCGGAATCTGTCATTTCTGCCATGCGTTCTGCCTTGTCCCCAAATAAAAAAAGCTACTCTCAGATTGACTGAGAGTAGCATAAGGATGGCAGGGCCGGAACCAGCGCAGGACCGGCCCCAACCAGGAGATCGAGCTGCCCGGGAGTGATCAGGCAGCCTTGCGGGTTTCTGACTGCGGTTCACGGGTCAGGGATACCACTTTGGCTCGCAGGCCATTGAGTGGACCCTTGTCGCTGCCGCCCTGGGTCTTGCTGGGCAAAGACAGCTTGAAGATCCGCTTCCACACACTCAGAGACTGCTTCACAAACGAGCCAGTGTTATAAGGCAGACCGTGCTTTTCACAGATGGCACGCACTTCCGGCGCAATTTTCGCGTAGCGATGGGCCGGCATGTCCGGGAACAGGTGGTGCTCGATCTGGAAGCTCAGGTTGCCGCTCATCACGTGCATCAGACGGCCGCCTTCAAAGTTGGCCGAGCCCAGCAGCTGACGGACATACCACTGTCCACGGGTCTCGTTCTCAATCACGGACTCCGGGAACTGCTCCACCTCTTCCGGGAAGTGACCATTGAAGATCACCTGGGAAGACCACAGGTTGCGCGCCAGGTTGGCGGTCACATTACCGGCAAACACGAAGGGCGCAAACGGGCCAGCCAGTGCCGGGAACAGCAGGTAGTCCTTGAACAGCTGCTTGCGCATCTTTTTCCAGGTCGGCTTGAACTCCGCTTTCAGCTCTTCCTTGGTCTTGGTCTTGTAGACCAGGTAGTCCTCCAGCTTGAGGCTCTGGATCGCCACAAAGTGCTGGAAGAAGGTGGCCAGGATGCCTGCCAGGATCGGGTTGAACAGGAAGCGCGGCTCCCAGTTCTGATCATCGGACATGCGCAGAATGCCATAACCAATGTCATGGTCCTTGTCGAGCACGTTGGTGAACGTGTGGTGCTCGAAATTGTGAGTCTGCTTCCAGGCCGTATTGGTGCAGGTGTTGTCCCAGTCAAAGACCTTGGAGTTAATGGCCGGATCGCCCATCCAGTCATACTGGCCGTGCATCACGTTATGGCCGATCTCCATGTTGTCGAGGATCTTGGAGGCAGACAGACAGGCTACACCGGCCAGCCATGCCGGCGGCAGGAAACCTGCCATCAGCAGACCGCGGCCGGCCACTTCCAGACGACGCTGACGCTTGATCAGGGTACGGATGTAGTTGGCATCTTTTTCGCCCAGGTCCGCCATTTCCCGATTACGGATGGCATCCAGTTCCTGGCCAATGGTCTCGAATTGTTCGGCGGTCAAGTTGCTGAAAATACTCATGTGCTTTCTCCTTAAACCCGGTTTGAAGATTCGTCCTGTGACGCTTCGGTTTGGGTGAATCCGTTTAGATGTCCAGGGTCACCGTGCCCACCGGCACGCTGACGCAAATTTGAATGTCTTCTTCGCCACTGCTGATCTCACCGGTGCGGATATCGCGCACGTCACCGGCGGTCTTGCGGCAGGTACAGGCGTGGCAGATGCCCATGCGGCAACCGGATTCCGGGGTCAGCCCGGCAGATTCCGCTTGCTCAAGCAGGGTGGCACCATTGTTAACGGCCATTTTCTCGCTCTGCACGAAACGCACTTCGCCTTCCGCGCTGTCGCTTTCGATCTGCGGCGCCGCCAGGGTGAACTGCTCCTTGTGCAGACGCTCTGCCAGGCCGTCCTCTTCCCAGACTTTTTCCACCGCAGCCATCATCGGCGGCGGACCACACAGAAAAGTGGTTGCCTGTGCAAATTCCGGCGCAGCAATGTACAGGTGTTCACGGGAAAACAGGCCGGACAGTTCGCCCTGTTCACCCTCATCATTGAAGCAGCGCACCAGGGTCACGTTGTCGTGGGTCCGTGCGATCTCGTCCAGCTCGCTGGCATAGATCATGTCGGCGGCGCTGTTGGCGTAATGCAGGAAAGTGATCGGGCCGCTGAAGCCCTCATCACAGAGGGTGCGCAGCATGGACATCACCGGGGTGATACCGCTGCCACCACTGATCAGCAGCACCTGCTCCGGGCGTTGTTCCGGCAGGGCGAATTCGCCGTCCGCCTGGGACAGCAACACCACATCACCCACACTCAGTTGTTCACGCAGGTGACGGGAAACAAAGCCGTTGGCGTGCACTTTGGCGGTGAGCTCGATGCAGCCATCGGCGCGGTGCAGGGAGTTGGCCGGCGAATAACAGCGGGTCTGGCGCTTGCCGTTGATGGTGACGGAAAGCTGCACGAACTGGCCCGGGATAAAGCCTTCCCAGTTGTGATTGGGGCGCAGGGTCAGGGTCACGCTGTCATTGGTCAGGTAGCGCACGGCTTCCACCTTGGCGCGCACCTCATTGACGGACCACAGCGGATTGAACACTTCCAGATAACGGTCAACGCCATGGGGATAGGAAAGAATATCCGCCACGCGGGACTGCAGCAGGCGGGTCAGGCCTTGCTGAAAACGGCTGGAGGTCTGTGTCATTGCGTTCATTGGGTTCATCCCTGTAAGTGAACAGTTGTACGCATTATTCACAGGCTCACCGTTTTCGTCAACACCTGTACACACAATTTTGTAAAAACCTTCACTATCATGCAGTTACACATGTTTTCTGCGCACCAGTTGCATCACGGGCTCACAACGGGGAGAATTTACAGCGTATTTTCAGGGTCTGTGGGTGCGTGATGCCCGCCAGTACCCCGGCATTGTCCTGCCCGAGCAGCCGGAAACGGGAATGAAACTGCCGATCGGGCCTGGCCAACGACCTGAACCCCCCATGCAGAGGCGACCGGAATGAGCAAGGAAAGCACCAGCAGAACCCGCAAGCCGAAACGGGGGCAAACCCGTGAAGCTCTGATGGCAGCGGCGCTGGATCTGGTCGTCAAGAAAGCCCCGTTTTCCGCATTGAGTCTGCGTGAAGTCACCAAGAAAGCCGGAGTGGTCCCCACTGCCTTCTACCGGCATTTTCCGGACATGAGCGCCCTGGGGCTGACGCTGCTGGACGAATCCTTCCGTACCCTGCGTCATATGATGCGCCAGGTCCGCCAGGAAGAGCTCCCCAATGAACGGATGCTGCGCGGCTCCCTGGAGGTGTACTTCAACTATGTCCGCAACAACCGGGCGCACTTCCTGTTCGTGTCCAAGGAACTGGCCGGTGGCACGCCCACCATGCGCAACGCCATCCGCCGGGAAATCCGTATGTTCACCAACGAGCTGGCCATGGATATGGCCCGCTTTCCCTTCCTCAACCACGTGAACGCAGAAGACCTGCAAATGATGGCCGGGCTGGTAGTCAACAACGTGACCGCCCTCACCCAGGAAATGCTGGAACTGGAAGAAGACGACGAATTCGGCCAGAACCAGGTTCTCGGCACCGCCGAAAAACAGCTGCGGCTGATCTATTTCGGGGTCGGCATGTGGAAATCCAAACCGGACCAGTGAACCGGTCCCTGCCACCTTCCTTCTTGCAGACAAACCTCTGTCACAGTTTTATTTACGTGTGCTTTAGTCCCTATACAGCTTGTCTGCGCGGCCAATAGCGCATCGCCGGCCCTGCTCTATACTCCCAGCAACATCGTCGTTCCATGATCTTTACGCCTCTGCCGGTCGCCGCGCAGGGACATAAAGATCATGGGTCTGAGACCACCACACGACCAACGGGAAAGGATCGAGTAATGAGTGAGGTAAAATTCCGCGAACTGCGCAACGCGCCCCCCATGGTGATCAACTTCGCCAAAGCGGTCATGCGCGCCACCGTAAAGCCGGGCAGCAACCCCACCCTGCCGGAAATCGGCCTGCGCCTGAACGATGTGGCCCTGGACGAGAAGCACCTGGCCGCCTACCGCAAGGTGTGTGGCTTTGCCGCCGACGGCAAGCTGCCGGTGACCTACCCGCACATGCACGCCTTCCCGCTGCATATGGCCCTGATTCTCAGCGACGGCTTCCCGTTCCCGGCCATGGGCCTGGTGCACGTGCGCAACAGCATCACCCAGTATCGCCCTATCAGCGAGCGTGAGCAGCTGAACGTGAAATGCTACCTGGGCAATCTGACCAAGGTGGACAAGGGCTACGAGTTCTCCATCTTTACCAGCATCAGCACCGGCGGTGAACGAGTCTGGGAAAGCGAATCAGTGAATTTCTTCCGCAGTGGCGGCGGTGGCAGCAGCAAGAAGAAAGATGCGCCCAAGCCCCAGCCGGCCACCGATACCGTGGAATGGAAAGTCCCCGGTGACACCGGCCGTCGCTACGGCGCGGTATCCGGTGACCGTAACCCGATTCACCTGTACCCGCTGTCCGCCAAACTGTTCGGCTTCAAGCGCCAGATTGCCCACGGCATGTGGTCCAAGGCCCGCTGCCTGGCCGAGCTGCAGAACCAGCTGCCGGAAGAAGCCTTCACCGTGGATGTGCAGTTCAAACTGCCCATGTTCATCCCCGCCACCGTGAAGTTCGAGAACAAGCCCGTCGATGGCGGCAGCGACTTCCGCCTGCTGGCCAAGGACGGCATCAAGCCGCACCTGGCCGGCCAGATCCGTCCGGCGGAGTAAAAACAGCTACAAGCGTCAAGCCACAAGCTGCAACGCGGGCAGGGCCGTGCTAATCACATAGCGCCCTGCCCGCGTTTTTTTGTGGGGGCGGCGACGATAGGAGCGTTGCTTGCGGCGCGATTCGAACCTTGCCGTAGGTTGTTGATGTAGGAGCACCTCTTGAGGTGCGAACCGAGCGAAGCGAGGCGAGGCGAGGCGACAAAGATCAAAGTCCGTCCGCCATTCTTTCTGGAACCTGTCGAGCGCTGATATCCCTGATCGCCCTCCGGCCGATTTCCGCGCAAGCGCGGTTCGCCATGCAAGCATAGCTCCTACAGCGGCGTCGTAGACAGCACCGGGGGCGGGGAACTTCTCCGCCTTTCCCAATCCAACCAGCGTAGCTTGTAGCTTGTAGCTTGTAGCTTGTAGCTTGTAGCTTGTAGCTTGTAGCTTGTAGCTTGTAGCTTGTAGCTTGTAGCTTGTAGCTTGTAGCTTGTAGCTTGTAGCTTGTAGCTTGTAGCTGTTCTAAACTCGCCCCCCATGCGCGACGATACCCGTGATTACCTGTCCCTGTTTCTCAACGACACGCCCCTGCTGGATGTGCGTGCTCCTGTGGAATTCGCCAAGGGCGCCTTCCCTGGCACCACCAATATCGCCCTGATCAACGACGACGAACGCCACCGGATTGGCATCTGCTACAAGCAGCATGGCCAGCAGGCGGCCATTGACCTGGGTAACCAGCTGGTCAGCGGCGAGGAGCGGGAACGGCGTATGCAGGCCTGGCAACACTGGTGGCAGGCCAACCCGAACGGTTACCTGTATTGCTTCCGGGGCGGGCTGCGCAGCCAGACCACCCAGGCCTGGCTGCGTGAAGCAGGGATCGATGCACCACTGGTCACCGGCGGCTACAAGGCCATGCGCCGCTTCCTGCTGGACGAGCTGGAGGCCTGCATCACCACGCTGCCCTTTGACATTCTCTGTGGCCGTACCGGCTGCGCCAAAACCCGGGTCATCGAGAGCCAGTCCAACGCCGTGGATCTGGAAGGCCTGGCTCATCATCGTGGCTCCGCCTTCGGGCGACGCCCCGGGGGGCAGCCCACCCAGATCGATTTCGATAATGCCCTGGCCATCGCCATGATCAGGCAACGGGCGCAGACCCCGGCCCGGGTTTTGCTGGAAGACGAAAGCAAGCTGATCGGCCGCTGCCATCTGCCCTTCTCTCTGCAGGACAAGATCCGGACCTGCCCGCGCATCATCATCAATGAGACGCTGGAATCCCGGGTGCAGGTGACTCTGGAAGACTATGTGGTCGGCCCGCTGGAAGAATACCGTCAACATTTCGGCGAGCAGCAAGGCCTGCACTTTCTCGGTGAGGAACTGCTTGCCGCCATGGATCGCATTCGCCGCCGCCTGGGCGGACTGCGTCACCAGCAGTTACGCCAGCTGCTCAGCGAAGCCCTGGCCGTGCAAGCCATCAGCGGCGATACCGATTTGCACCAGGACTGGATCCGTATTCTTCTGCGTGACTACTACGACCCCATGTATGACTACATGCTCTCCCACCGGGAAGGAGACATCGTCTTTGAGGGTAGCCGCGATGAAGTAATGGCATTTCTGGAAGAACGCCAGACGCCAGAAGCCTGAAACCCCAAGCAACTGTTGGAGCTTTGCTCGCAAAGCGAAGAGCTACCCGCTGCCATGGCGCCGAGACAACCCCCTTCGCCTTGCAAGCAAGGCTCCAACGAAAGGCGGAGGGGAATTATCTCCCCGGTTTGGCTACGAAATTCCGTTGGAGCTTTGCTCGCAAAGCGAAGGTTACCCGCTGGCATGGCGCCGGAATAACACCCTTCGCCTTGCGAGCAAGGCTCCAACGGGTATTTCTCTTTCGGCAGGGTTGCTGACTGGTATCCAGCCCCCGGCGCTCTATAATCACCTTGTCGTGTCTGGCCGGACCCGCGACAGGATTTCCACATTGTCCGGTAAGCCTCCCTATTGAACGGAGTCAACAATGCGCCTCAAGTTTCTTGCTGCCCTGTGCTCAGCACTGCTGCTTTCTGCCTGTAACGAACCGCAAACCGAGACCTTCACTTTCACCGCCATCCCCGACCAGGATGAATCGCAACTGGAAAAACGCTTCGGCGGGGTTGCCCTTTATCTGGAAGAGCAACTGGGTGTCCCGGTGAAATATGTCCCGGTGAAATCCTATGCGGCGGCGGTCACCGCCTTTCGCAATAACGAAGTACAAATGGCCTGGTTTGGCGGTCTGTCCGGTGTGCAGGCCCGCCGCCTGGTACCCGGCTCCCAGGCCATCGCACAGGGCCTGGAAGATCCGGACTTCAAGTCCTACTTCATCGCCAACGCCAGCACTGGCCTGAGCCCATCCGAGACGCTCACCGAGGCGTTTGTCGAGCAACCCTCTTTCACTTTCGGGTCCAAGGGCAGCACGTCCGGACGACTGATGCCGGAGTTCTACCTGCGTGAGACCTTCAACCAGTCTCCGGAACAGCTGTTCGAGAAAGTCGGTTTCTCCGGGGATCACAGCGCCACCATTGCCCTGGTACAAAGCGGCGCCTATGCCACCGGCGCAGTGAACTACAAGGTCTGGGAACGTGAGCTGGAAGAAGGCAAGATCGACACCGACAAGGTCCAGGTTATCTGGGAAACTCCCGGCTATCCGGACTATCACTGGACCGTGCGTGGCGACCTGAACGACAGCTTCGGTGACGGCTTCACCCAGCGTGTCACCGACGCCCTGCTGGCCATTGATGATCCGGTTCTGCTCAATGCCTTCCCCCGGGAAAAGTTCATCCCCGCCAGCAATGACGACTTTGCGCCCATCGAGGAAACCGCCAAAGCCATCGGCCTGCTGGACGCCGAGTAAGTCGCAGGGCATTCCGTTGACCTTTCGTCTTGAAAACGCACGGCTTGGCCATCCCGGCCAGGTCGTGTTTACGTCCCTGTCGCTGACCATTGCCGACGGCGAGAAGGTGGCGCTGCTGGGCCCTTCCGGTGCCGGCAAATCCACCCTGCTGGCCGCCCTGCGCCAACAGCAGGAAGTCCGCTGTGCCTGGTGCCCCCAGACCGGCGACCTGGTGCCCATGCTGAGCGTCTTCCACAACCTCTACATGGGCGCCCTGCCCCGCAACCGGACGTTGACCAACCTGCGTAACCTGATCTGGCCCAGTGCCGGGGAAAAGGCCAGCGTGGGCGAACTGGCCCGGGAACTGGGACTGGAGGACAAGCTCTTTACCAGCGTGGACCAGCTATCCGGCGGGCAGGCGCAACGGGTGGCGCTGGGGCGGGCACTCTATACGCAGCGCCCGGTGTTGCTGGCCGACGAACCGGTCTCCAGCCTGGACGAACATCAGGGGCTGGATCTGCTGCAGCGGGCCCTGGCCCGGCACCCGACCACCGTGGTCGCCCTGCATGACCGCGAGCTGGCTCTGCAATGCTGCGACCGCATCATCGGTCTGGGCGAAGGCAAGATTCTCCTCGACGCCCCGGCCAGCACGCTGAGCCTGAGTGATCTGGACACGCTCTACCAATGAGCCCCAGCTCCCGGCAGCCCGTCAACACCACCGCCGCCCGCTGGCGCCGCGCCAGCTTGTGGCTCGCAGTGGCCGGGTTGATCGCCCTGACGATTGCCGATCTGGAGATCACCCGCTCCTCCCCGGGCAGTGAACTGCTGCGCATGGGCCAGGGCTTTCTGGCACCGGATTTTTTCTCCACCGACCACCTCTGGCGCGCACTGGCCAACACCCTGGCCTTCGCCTGGCAGGGCACGGCCCTGGCGGCACTGTTCGGCTTCCTTATGGCCATGGCCTGGCACCACCGCTGGGTGCGGGGCCTGGCGGCCAGCATCCGCGCGGTCCACGAACTGTTCTGGGGATTACTGCTGTTGCAGGTAGCCGGGCTGAGCACCGTCACCGGGGTGCTGGCCATCGCCATTCCCTACGCGGGCATCTTCGCCAAGGTCTTCGGCGAATTTCTGGAAGAAGCGGACCCAAGCCCTGCCAATGCCCTGCCCGTCAGCGGACAGCGCCTGAGCGTATTCTTCTACGCTCGCCTGCCGCTGGTCTGGCAGGCCTGCAAGGCTTACGGCGGCTACCGGCTGGAGTGCGCCATCCGCGCATCCGCCATTCTCGGTTTTATCGGTTTGCCCACCCTGGGCTTCCACCTGGAAACCGCCTTCCGTGAGGGCAACTACGACCAGGGCGCCGCCCTGTTGTACCTGTTCTTTGCCATCATCTTTACCCTGCGCTGGTGGCTGCGCCCGACCCTGATCCCGGTTTACCTGCTGGCCGCCATCGCCTGGGCGCCACCGCTGTTCACCGGCCGGCTCGACACCCTGGTGCGCTTCGTCACGGTGGATCTGGTGCCGGTGCCGCTGCGCCAGGGGGGTGGACTCACGGAACTGTGGCACTGGTTTGCCATGCTCTGGCAACAACAGCTGTGGCCGGGGCTGTGGCAGACTCTGGTGCTGGGTCTCGGCGCCCTGTTGCTCACGGGTCTGCTGTCGCTGCTGTTGTTCCCGCTGATTTCGCCGTTATTCGGCAACCGGGCCAGTCGCACCGCCGGCAATGGCCTGCTGGTGGTCATGCGCACCACCCCGGAATTCTTTCTCGCGTTCTTTTTCCTGATTTTGCTCGGCCCGTCCATGCTGCCCGGCATCCTGGCCCTGGCCCTGCACACCGGCGCCATCGTCGCCCACCTCACTGGCCGCTTCAGCGAGAGCCTGACACTCCGTGCGGACGCCCCCATCGGCATCAACCGCTACGCCTGGGAGGTACTGCCCCGGGTCACCCCCAACCTGCTGGCCTTCCTGCTCTACCGCTGGGAAGTGATCATGCGGGAAACGGCAGTGCTGGGCATTCTTGGCATCCATACCCTGGGTTTCTATATTGATTCCAGCGTGGCGGAATTCCGCTTCGACCGGACCCTGCTGTTGATCCTGGCCACGGTCATGCTCAATCTGGCGGTCGATGCATTGTCGCGGGGGTTGCGAAAGCGGCTACGATTGAAGCCTGGGTTGGGTCTTTGAAACCGACCAAACGCACCCGTTATTTTCAAGGCAGCTTATGAAACTCTACCAAGTTGATGCCTTCACCTCGTCCCTGTTTGCCGGCAACCCGGCGGCGGTGGTACCGCTGGAACGCTGGCCGGACGATGCCCTGCTGCAGAACATCGCCATGGAGAACAACCTGTCGGAGACCGCCTTTCTGGTCCCCGACGAGACCGGCTATTCACTGCGCTGGTTTACGCCCCGTGTGGAAGTGGATCTGTGCGGCCATGCCACCCTGGCCGCCGCCTGGGTGGTGTTCAATGCGCTGGGGTTTCCCGGTGAACGGATTCGTTTCAACACCGCATCCGGCGCGCTTTATGTGCATCGTAGCGGTCAGACCCTGAGTCTGGATTTTCCTGCCCGGCCCGGGCTCCCGGTCAGCCATCGTGACCCCTTCGAACAGGCACTGGGCATGTCGCTCAAGGACGTGCTGCAAGCCCGTGACACCCTGGTGGTGCTGGACAGCGCCGATCAGGTACGCCACTTTCAGCCGGATTTCACCGCCATCGGCAAGCTGGATACCTTTGCGATCATGATCACCGCCCCCGGCGATGACTGCGATTTTGTCAGCCGTTTTTTTGCGCCGGCCAAGGGCGTGCCGGAAGATCCCGTCACCGGTTCCGCCCACTGCACTCTGGTGCCCTACTGGGCCGAGCGACTGGGCAAATCCACCCTGCATGCCCGCCAGCTTTCCGCCCGCGGTGGTGAGTTGTTCTGCTCCCTGGAAGGAGATCGGGTTACCCTTAGTGGCCAGGCCCGCTGCTTTCTAAAAGGCGACATTCTGCTGTGATGACTCCCTCGGCTAACCACGACCTGGTATTGATTGGCGGCGGCCACAGCCATGCCCTGGCCCTGCGCATGCTGGCCATGAAACCGCTCCCCGGTGTGCGAATCACTCTCGTCTCGCCGGACGCCCTCAGTGCCTACTCTGGCATGTTGCCCGGTCTGATCGCCGGCCACTACCGCCTCACGGATACCCATGTGGACCTGTACCGGCTGTGTATCGCCACCGGCACCCGCTTTATCCGCGCCGCGGTGACAAGGATCTGCAGCGCCGAACGTCGCCTCACTCTGGAGGATGGCAGCACCCTGGAATACGACTGGCTGAGCCTGGATGTGGGCGCCACTCCTGACCTGCAGCCGGTAGGCGGTGGCCATCCGGATATCGTGCCGGTGAAACCGGTGGCCAGCTTCCATCAGCGATGGCAACAGTGGCGCGACAAGGACAGTCCACTGGCGGTGGTGGGCGCCGGGGCCGGGGGAACCGAAATGGTCCTGGCCATTGCCGAGCATCAACGCCGAGAGGGTCTCAGCGCGCCCCTGTCACTGATCAGCGGCGGCATCCTGCTACCCGGCTACCCGGAGCCGGTGCGGCGACGCATGCGCAGCTATCTGGATGACTACGGCATCCGGGTGCGCGAACACACCCGGGTGGAAAAACACCATGACCGCCTCTACGCCAACGATGCCCCGCTGGACGCCTCCCGGGTGCTCTGGTGCACCGGCGTACGTGGCACCCCGGTTATCGCCAACAGCGATCTAGAGTGTGACGATCAGGGCTTTGTGCGAGTACACGCCACGCTGCAAAGTCGTAGCGATCCGCGCGTATTTGCCGCCGGGGATTGCGCGGCTTTTCCCGACAGCCTGCCCAAGGCCGGCGTCTATGCGGTCCGCCAGGCCAAGGTATTGGCCCATAACCTGAGCGCGGCCATCGCCGGGCAACCCTTGCAACATTACCGGCCGCAAAAACACTTTCTTTCGCTGCTCTCCGCCGGCGGCAAACAGGCGGTGGCCAGCCGTGGTGGTGCCCTGTTTGCATCCGGGGGCTGGGTATGGCGCTGGAAAGACCGGATCGACCGGGCCTTCATGGACAAGTTCGACCGTCAGCTGCCCGCCATGGCACCCGCCTCCGCAGACCCGGATACACGGCACTGTGCCGGCTGTGGCGCCAAGGTCGGCAGCGACGCCTTGCAGGATGCCTTGCGGGATTTGCAGCCACATGTCCGTGACGACATCGAGGCCGGTGTGGATACCGCTGATGATGCGGCGATCATTCAGTGGGCTGATAACAAACGTCTGGTACAGAGTCTGGATTTCTTTCCGGCCTTTATCGACGAGCCGTTCCTGTTTGGCCGGGTGGCGGCGTTACACAGCCTGAGCGACCTGTATGCCATGAACGCCACACCCCACTCTGCGCTGGCCAACGTAACCCTGCCCTGGCACCACCCGAAACTGCAGGGACGGGATTTGCAACGCCTGATGGCCGGTGCGGTGCAAGAACTGAACGCCGCCGGCTGCACCCTGGTGGGCGGCCACACCATTGAAGGGCCGCAAATGGCTGCGGGCTTTACGGTGAATGGTCTGGGGGACCCGCAACAACTCTGGCACAAGGGCGGCGCTCGGCCCGGAGATCGCCTGTTGCTGACCAAGCCCCTGGGTAGCGGGGTACACCTGGCCGCCATGATGCAGACAGGTAAACTGCACGGCCCCTGGCTGGATACCACCCTGACGCATCTTCTGGTCAGCAACCGCCTCGCCCAACAAGCCATGCAGGACCTGTCCGTGCATGCCTGCACCGATATCACCGGCTTCGGCCTGCTCGGGCATCTCCATGAAATTTGTCAGCAAAGCGATGTGGCCATGGTGATTGATACCGATAAGGTGTCTCTGCTGCCCGGCACCCTGTCGCTGATCGAAAACGGCGTGACAAGCACCCTCAACGACGCCAACCGGCAAGTGCTGATGCATTGCCATGCGCAGCATATTGCAGACGCAATGCTCACCGCTCTGTGCGACCCGCAAACCGCCGGCGGCCTGCTTTTCAGCATTCCCGAAACCGACCTGGAACACGCTCTGGCGCGTTTTCGTGAAGCCCGCGTCAAGGTGATGGAAATTGGTAAAGTCCTTGTAAAAAATGATGCGTTTTCGGCAGCTATCCTGCTTCGTTAGCGTCAGACTGTTACGGTAAATAAGTGATGGCAGTTCATTGCAGGCGCCCTCGACCCAGTATTCCTGCACTGAGCTTGCCCCTCAAACTGGCTGAATGGAGAGTGATCATGACCAAGCGTATTACCGGTATTCTGAGTGCAGCACTATTACTGTTCATGCAGGTGCTGATCGTCCCCGCCGCCCAGGCCGCCATGATCGGTAACGACACGGTCATTCAACAACAGGACCGCGCGGCCATGAAAGCCCAGGTAATGGAGCTGATGGATCACCAGGTTGCCGCCAAGGCACTGGGTGACTACGGTGTCAGCAAGGATCAGGTCAGCCAGCGACTCGACCGGCTCACCGATCAGGAACTGCAGCAGCTGGCCCAGAAAGCGGAAGAGTTGCCCGCGGGTCAGGGCGTGGTGGGTGTGATTCTCGCCATCATCCTGATTCTGATTCTGCTCGATCTGCTGGGCGCCACTAACGTGTTTCCGGCCATTAATCCCATCAACTGATCCATGACTGTCCGTTTCGGCGAGGAGCCTGTGGCTCCTCGCCCTCCCCGCCCCGCCCTTGCCAACCCTGCCAGCCTGACGGGCCTCCTCAGCCTGCTGGTTCTGTTTTTACTGAGTGGATGCCAAAGTTTTCCACCTCCCGAGAGTGCCCAGGTAGACACGGAGCAGGAGCTGGTGGTGCCCTTCGTTCCCCAGGAAAAATACCAATGCGGTCCCGCGGCCCTGGCCATGATGCTGCAATGGGCCGGCAAGCCGGTGACGGCAGACAGTTTGGTGGACGAAGTGTGGCTCCCGGAGCGGGAAGGCAGCCTGGGAATCGAATTGCGTGCTGCCGCGCGCAGTCGCGGCCTGATGGCATACCCGGTAGAAAACAGCCAGGCGCTGTTTACGGAACTGCAGGCAGGCCGCCCGGTACTGGTGCTACAGAACTTGGCGCTACGCCGCTGGCCCCAGTGGCATTTCGCCGTGGTCACCGGCTATCGGGACCAGGGCAACACCATGGTGTTGCACAGCGGCACCGATGCCGGCAAGACCACCCACTGGAACCGCTTTATCCGGACCTGGGCCCGCGCGGATCAGTGGGGCTTTACCCTGGTTGAGCCCGGTCAGCTGCCTGCCAGTGCGGAACCGGACACCCTGTTCCGGGCCATTTCCGCCCTGCCCGATGGCGATGCCTTCTGGCCCGCCGCCGTGGCGGCATTCCCGGACAGCGGCAAACTCTGGTTCGGACACGGCAACAGCCTGTGGAAACAGGGACAGCAGCACAAGGCGCTGGAGGCCTTTCGCACCGCCACCGAGAAAGCGCCGGACTTTGCCGCCGCCTGGAACAATCGCGCCTACGCGGAACAGGCCCTGGGCAATAAAAAAAGCGCCAACGACAGCATCTGCCGCGCCCATGCATTGGCGCCCGGGGATCAGACCATCCGCGACAGTGTGGCTGAGCTAACCGGTCAGTCCTGTTCTTCTTCTGCGGACGCCCCGTCGGCGGAAGGCTGTTGCGCCGCTAACTGATTCCGCTGCTCGCGCAGTTTTGCCAGCTTGGCCTCCCCCTCTGCCAGTTGCGCCTCGCTGATGCCTTCGGCGCGGCCTTTGGCAATCATCGCTTCCAGTTTCGGGATACGTTGATCAACGGCACTGGCGAACGAGGCATACACGTTCTGTTTCTGGCGCTGCTCGTACTGTTGATACAGCGCCGGATCGGCCAGCTCGGCCGCACTGGGCGGCTCACGCAAATCCGTTGGCGGGGCCAGCGGCGGTGTACGCGGATCGCCATGGCGCATGCTTTCACGCAGGGCCCTCACCGCTTGAGGCGAAGGCATCGGCCCGGCAGC
>NZ_LWEJ01000212.1:0-245 GCF_001635525.1 Alcanivorax sp. HI0007 | reverse complement strand
AGGGTTGAACCAGTTTGCCGTTCATAAAGCGGGATTGGCTGGCATCAAACGCACTCATGGACGCCATCTGAATGCCGTGGGTCAATGGCCGGGCAATGCCGTTGTTGCCGACCACGCTGACGCGCACGGTGACGTTGGTATCCAGGGCGGTGGTGGAGGCCCAGATCTGTCCAGTGATGGGCCCATTGATAGCCATTTCTGCTTCCAGGGGCTCGCTGGTATAAACCGCTTCCAGCAGATTGACC
>NZ_LWEJ01000211.1:0-264 GCF_001635525.1 Alcanivorax sp. HI0007 | reverse complement strand
GAGATTTGGTTTTTTATGCTCCGGACCTCTCTTTCGTGATTCTCAATATCGGCTATTGATTGCTGTTTGACACGAGGCCAAACCGTGTAGCTGGAGCCGTTTTCTGTTTTCCTTTCAGTCCAAGAATTACCGCTATCGATATGATTTTGGGCTTTCTTTAATAGTTGTTTTTCTCTCGCTATTTCTGATTCGAGTTCGTTTAACCTTTCCTGCAATGTGATCAGCCTGCTGTCGTTTTTTGCAGCATCGATCATTTCATTTGCT
>NZ_LWEJ01000210.1:0-205 GCF_001635525.1 Alcanivorax sp. HI0007 | reverse complement strand
CACTGTGACCGAGAAGGGCAATGAACTGACCGTGCGTATCCCGCCCACCTTTACCGGCTACATGAAGCCGTTCACCAAGATCGCCATGGAACAGAATGGCAAGAAAGTGGCCATCGCCAATGCCACCCATGACTACGCCAAGTACTGGACCAAGGCATTCGTGCCCACCTGGGAAGCCATGGGCGGCACCGTGGTGGCGGATAAC
>NZ_LWEJ01000209.1:0-35889 GCF_001635525.1 Alcanivorax sp. HI0007 | reverse complement strand
ATGTGGGCAAGGCGACCCAGGTGAACCGGGTTGCCGAGCAGCTTCTCCGCCTGCTCGGATAGCTTCTTCACCTGGGTCGCCTTGCCCACATCGCAGGCCACTGCATAGGCCTTGCCACCGGCTTTTTCAATCAGTGCTACCGTTTCTTCGGCACTTTCCAGTTTCAGATCTGCGCAAACCACCGCGGTGTTTCGTTTGGCCAGTTCCAGGGCAAAACTTCGCCCGATACCACTACCGGCACCGGTGACAACGGCATAACCGTTATAGCTGGGCTTGCTGGAACGAAACTTGAGAATATTCATCATTTTGTTATCCCTTTCACAGGTCGAGTATTCAGTGTTCGTTCAGGCACGCTTGCCCGGCACGAATTCCTTTGTCAGGTAAGGCGCCAACAGCCCGGTTTTCGGGTTAAGCAGCTTTTCCTTGTAGTACTCCAGGTACGCACTGGTGTCGTGGTCACTGGGATGAAAATCGCGGCGGGTGTAATCGAGAATATGCTTGATGGTGCTGCCATACACCCCATCTTTGGGCCCGACCATGACTGCCAGACTGCGCTGCACATCCTTCCAGTAACGCGGGCTCAACAGATTGCGCGGCTTGCGCATGATTGGAATCAAGGATGCCGCAACCGGAATCAGGAAAACGATGGTGAAGGCCGCCAGGGCAAAGCCTTGCATACGCAGGGCATAGTCGCCGGACAATTCCTGGAACACGTCGTAGGCCACATCTTTATGTTCTGACTCTTCCAGCATGTGCCACATCCACAGGGCACGCTGCTTCTCGTCGAAAGACTCATAGAAGATGTCTTCGTGCTTCATCATGTATTCCGCCAGCACCGCGGTGAAATGCTCAATGCCCGCCATCAAGGACAGCTGCATGCGGTTGGGCAGTTTCTTGAAGCCGTGCTCAAACACCTTGTCGGCAAGAAAACGATACAGCCCCACGGGGAAACGATGTTGGGCCAGCACATCATTGAACTCATTGTGCATCTTGGAATGAATCGCTTCCTGGCCGATCAGGGCGGTTACCAGACGCTTGAGCTCCGGATCTTTCACAAACTGACGGTGATGGCGGGCGGTATCAATCACCAGATCTTCGCCAAAGGTCAGAAAGATGGACAAGGCTTCGAAGTATGCCGACGCCAGCTCCGTGTTTCTGAAGAAGGTATCGTCAAGCTGCTTGCCATCGAACTGAAAATCCATATGGCGGATCGGCATCTCGGGCCGTTGCTTGGCGTTTTTCGGCACATATGAATGAATCGTTGCAGTGGTCATTTGGTCACCTGTCCAATGGGGCAAAGCCGATAATCTTGCGCACCGGGGAAACAGATCGGCGCGCACTACTGTTACATTGACGGGTGACACAATAAAGCGAATGCTTGTTCGGGTTCAATTCGGTTCGCCCTGCCTCCTACCGCCCCTTCCGCTTGCTGAATCCAGACATCTAAGGCATAAAAGACTGGACGGAATGGCGCCAAGAAATAATCAGCAACAAGCTGATTTTAATGAGAAAAAGCATCGAAACGGCGCCATTCAAACCTGCCATTCACCGATGCCGGCGCCAGCCTCTCATCACCCCTGCGAAGAGACAATTTGTCTTCCCCCGCCAAAACCGGGAAACGTGTTCGGATTTAGGCCAGCAGATAGGACACGATTTGCCTGGCATTTCCCCCGGATCTCTGGTCTGCCATGCCGGAATCTATAACAGAGCATTACAATCTATGGGTAGGAATAGCCTGGGAGGCCGGCAACAATAAAGTAAATTGATGGCCGTCGGGGGTGTCCATGCTCAACCAGGAAAAACTGAACCAATCCAAAATCCTGCAAATGGTGGACTGGCAGTTCAATCGTTATCTGTCCATGCAGCTGCTGCCTCTGTTGTATCTGCTGATGATTATCGGCGCACTGCTGCTGGTGGGTTTTCTGGTGGCCGCCAGCTACTCCAGCTCCTTGTGGTTTGGGCTTGCCGCCACCGTGCTATCCCCTCTGCTGTTTGTGGTGTTTGTCGCCATCGTCCGTGCCGCACTGGAATATCTGGTCATGGCCCATCGCACCATGAGCATCGTGGAAAGTATGAGAGCGCTTCCCGACCAGGTCGCCAAAGTCGAGGGCCGGGTAGAGGCGCTTACCAGCCAGGTGGAAGACATCCATGGCACCGTGATCCAGCTTCGTCCCCTGCTGCGATCCGCGGGCTTGCCCGCCCGACTGCTGGATTCCCTGCGCAAGGGGGAAAGCAAGGACGGGGACAAGTAAACACGGCACTCTCTGTACAGCCTGGCGCAACGGCGCTGCGGTAATTGCGCCAACCGTTATCGGTTCTAGACTGAATTCCATGACAAAAAAAGGAATTCATCATGGAACCTGACCAGCGCTTACAACGGCCACCCTCACTCGTTCCCAATCTGGCGGATTGGCGTTTCGAACACTACCTGACCATGCGCTTGCTGCCACTTTTCTACCTGCTTCTGGTGGCAGGGGCGGCCGTGGCCGTGTTCGGAATCGCTGCCGCCTGTTTCTGGATATCCACCCCCATCGGCCTGATCGCCCTGGCGGTTTCACCGCTGCTACTGCTGGTGATTGTTGCGGTGGTGCGTGCCGCACTGGAATACCTGATCATGGCGCATCGCATTATGCGAATTATTGAGCGCATGGACGCCCTGCCCGAGCAGGTGCGGGATCTGTCATACCGGGTGGACGGTATCACCCGGCAAGTGGATCGCCTGACGGATAATGTCCAGGACATTCACCAGGACCTGATGCATGTGCGGCCCCTGCTCCGTTCCGCAGGCCTTCCCGCCCGGCTGCTGGCTTTTCTGAAAACACCGGGCGATCGCTAGACGACTTCCAGATCACCATCAACGTCGCAACCAACCATCGCAATTGCCGGTCTTTTCATGTGTAATTTCTTCCCTGCAGGCGCCCGCCATGGCGCCCTCACCCTGAACAAGGAGTTACCATGTCGCTACCCGCATCCCTGCAAGAGCGGCTACGCCTGCCGGCCGTTGCCTCACCCATGTTTATTGTCTCCAACCCGGACCTGGTCATTGCCCAGTGCAAGGCCGGTATCGTCGGCTCGTTTCCGGCACTGAACGCCCGGCCGGCGGAAGAGCTGGAAGTCTGGCTAAAGCGCATCACCGAAGAGCTGGACGCCTGGAACCAGGCCAACCCGGATCAACCGGCGGCACCGTTTGCGGTGAACCAGATCGTGCACAAGTCCAACAACCGCCTGGAACACGATCTGGAAATGTGCGTGAAGTACAAGGTGCCTATCGTGATCACCTCCCTGGGCGCGCGGGTAGACGTGAACGAGGCCATCCACAGCTATGGCGGCCTGGTATTCCACGACATCATCAATAATTTCTTCGCCAAAAAAGCCATCGAGAAAGGGGCGGATGGCCTGATCGCCGTGGCCGCCGGGGCCGGTGGTCATGCGGGAACGCAATCCCCTTTCGCCCTGGTACAGGAAATCCGCGAATGGTTTGACGGCCCACTGCTGCTCTCCGGTTCCATCGCCAAGGGCGATGCCATTCTGGCGGCCCAGGCCATGGGGGCCGACCTGGCCTATATCGGTTCCGCCTTTATCGCCACCGATGAAGCCAACGCAGATGAGCGTTACAAGCAGTCCATCGTCGACAGCAGTGCCAGTGACATCATCTATTCCAACCTCTTCACCGGGGTGCACGGCAACTACCTGCGCAGCTCTATCGAAGCGGCAGGCCTGGACCCGGATGACCTGCCGGAAAGCGACCCGTCCAAGATGGATTTCGGCGATGGCAGCTCCAAGGCCTGGAAAGACATCTGGGGCAGTGGTCAGGGCATCGGCGCCATCAAGAAGATCGGTCCGGCCAGCGACCTGATTGAACGACTCAAAAAGGAGTACAGCAGCGCTCGCCAACGGATGGATCAGCTGCCCTGGAAATAACCGGTTCGTTGCACTGAGCAATGAGTATTGCTGTTGGGTAAAACGCAAGAGGCCGCGCCCGTGTTCCGGGCGCGGCCTCTTGCGTTTTAGGTTATGAAGGGAGGAACCCTTTTGCCTCTTTCAGCATGAAAATGGCAAAGGTCAATCACGCCCCCAGCAGGGATGCCACCAGGCCCTTCTTCTTCACCGGCTGGTAGTTGCTGAACTCCAGCACACCGTCGTCAATGGCGCCATAGCGCAGCTTGGGCAGATCCACCAGGTAGTTCTGCACTACCATCCAGGGCTGCTTGGAACCCTGCCGTGGCAGACGATCATCGGCACGCATGACATAGCCGGACTCCAGACCCAGGAAGTTCTCTTCAGTAATGCAATTATCCTTGTCTCGCGGGATCACCGTTGTGGCGCCGGTTTTTTCCATATGGTTCAGCAGGCGACACACATACTCGCAAACCAGATCCGCTTTCAGGGTCCAGGAGGAATTGGTATAGCCGAATACCAGCGCCATGTTCGGCACATCACGCAGCATCATGCCCTTGTAGACCAGTGATTCGCGAGGCTCTACGGCCTTGCCATCGATGGTACCTTCCACGCCACCCAGCATCTGAATATTCAGCCCGGTGGCGGTGATGATGATGTCCGCCTCCAGCTCCTGACCGGACTTGAGCAGAATCCCGTTCTCGGTGAAACGCTCGATATGATCGGTAACGATATCGGCCTCACCCCGACGCACGGTCTTGAACAAGTCGCCATTGGGCACTGCACACAGACGCTGATCCCAGGGGTTATAGTTAGGGCGGAAATGTGTCATATCCACATCATCGCCAAGCTGGCGTTTGGCCGCCGCCAGCAAGGCGCGACGGACCAGTTTGGGACGCTGCTTGGACAGCTTGTACACCAGGCGCTGCAGACCGATATTCCGGGCCCGGGACAGTTTGTAGACCAGCATATCCGGCAAGAAACGGCGCATACCCACGGAAATCGGGTCCACTTCCGGCACGGTGGCAATATAGGTGGGCGACCGCTGCAGCATGGTCACTTCTGCCCCTTCTTTGGCCATGGCAGGCACCAGCGTTACAGCGGTGGCACCGGAACCAATAACCACCACCTTCTTGCCCTTGTACTGCAGATTTTCCGGCCAGTGCTGCGGATGAACAATCTGGCCCTTGAAGTCTTTTTCGCCGGGGAAATCCGGTTTGTAGCCTTCGTCGTAGTTGTAATAACCACTGCAGGAGAACAGGAAGTTCGCGGTAAAGGTTTCCTGCTCACCGGTTTTCTCATTGGTGGTTTCCACGACCCATTGATTGTCATCACTGGACCAGTTCGCCTTGACCACCTTGCGACCGAAGCGGATGTGCTTCTTGACGTCGTATTCGTCCGCCGTGTCTTCCACGTACTGACGAATGGAAGGGCCATCCGCCAGCACCTTGGGATCGGTCCAGGGACGGAAGCTGTAGCCCAGGGTGAACATGTCGGAATCAGAACGGATGCCCGGGTACTTGAACAGGTCCCAGGTGCCACCAATGCGTTCGCGACGTTCCAGAATGGCATAGCTGCGATTCGGGCTCTTGCGGGTCAGATGGCAAGCTGCCCCGATACCGGAAAGGCCGGCACCGATAATCAGTACATCAACGTGGTTATTAGACATTTTCTTTTACCTCCAGCCCTTCGGCTGCCTGGTCTCGGCAGTGCAAAACATTGACATTCATCAATGGCACAATTAACTGGCGGACAGAATAGCCGTACTGGCGGGTATGAGAAAAGGCCAAAACAGGCCGTTAATTGGCCCTGGAGACGGGGAAAAGTGCCGCTAGAGACGGGCGGGCTGGCTCAGGCAGCATAAACAGCGGGTTTACTTTCCATGACACCGGTTTGCTGGCAGAACCGCAATGCCGATGACGGGACCGCCTCTACTCTCCGATTTTCATAATAAAGTGGTACGGAAGATCCAATATCATCGTGCCATCACCAATTTGTGATGTCATACACATTGCTGCGCTGCTCACTTCTGCATACTGCCTGCGCGCCATAGGGGAACGGCGCACATGGGGATGGATGAAACACTATAATTATAAGGGTACCGGCATGATTGATCTGACTGCCTTCGGGGACATGTTCGTCTCACACACCTGGCTGTGGATACCGATTTCCTGCGCCGTGATTATCAGCCTGCTGCTATGGAGCGGCCGCATCCGCCAGCCCGGCATGGTCAACCTGTTCGCCATTGGTCTGATCCTGCCCTGCATCAACCTGAGCATGATTGCCACCGGCGCCATGGTGGCCGCCGATCAACTGACGCTGGATCTGGTGGCCTTGCTGCCGTTTTAAGAGTGGCAAGTTGCAAGCTTCAAGCTGCAACGCGCCATAAACTTATCCTTGATTTTAAAAACATGAGGCCGCGCTCCAATCAATGGGCGCGGCCTCATGCGTTACGGTCAGCAGCGGCACTAATTCGCGCTGCAACTTGAAACTTGCAACTTGCCTGCCCTACAGGCCCTGAAGAAATTCCAACTGATCCGCCAGGCTGATATCCCGGGCCTCACCCTGATAGATATCGAAATGGCCCACCGGGTAACGCTTCACTGTCGCGTTCGCCATGGCGGCAGCAGCCTTTTCGGCGGCGGACGCCGGCGCCACGGTGTCCGTCTCACAAATCAGCACCAACGCCGGGCAAGTCACCTTTGCCGCCTGGGTCACTGGCCGGAACATGGGCAGAACCAGTCCAATGCGGGCAGCCACTTCATTGGGAACCCCCGCCGGCATCAGCGCGGTATAGCCGTCGTAGGCATCATGACTGGACATGGCGGCCAACTCACCGGGCTTGCCGGCAGACGGCAACATGCGCGGTCCGAGACCCAGCATGCTGCTGGCCACATCCCAGAGGCCCAGGCCCGTCATTTTCATGGCCTGCCCTGCCCCCGCATAACGCATTACCTCCATCACCGAGGCCAGACCATCCATCATCGGACACTGGGCAATGATACCGGCCACATCCGGCTCCCGTGCCGCCACGGTCGTAACCAAACCACCGGCAAAAGACGTTCCCCACAACACGATACGCTGGTTGTCCACGTCCTCTTGCTTACGCACACAGGCCAGCGCCGCCTGCCAGTCCGCCACTTCCCGGTTGGGCAACAACACCTGGCGGGGCATGCCCTCACTCTCACCGAAGTGCCGGTAGTCGAACAGAAACACCGCATGGCCGGCGTTCAAAAAAGCATCCCGGAATGGCGCCAGCCCACAGTCCTTGGTAAGACCAAAACCGTGGCCCATGACCACAGTCAGGAAGGGACCGTCGCCTTCAGGCAGATAAAGATCCCCGCGGCAGGACTGGCCATCGCTGACAAATCGCAGTTCACGCATTGTGCTCATGGAAACTCCTTATTGGTTTGCCGTATCGCCAACCTGTCCACACCCCACCGTGGGAGCGTCGCTCGCGGCGCGAAAAGCCGTTGCGCGATACGAGGAACGAGAAGCGAAAACCTGCCATTCCGGGTTTAAGCAATTTGATCTTCGAAACTCGTTTCTCGCCACTCGATACTCCGGTTATCGCACCCCAACCCGCACGGTACAAAGCCCGACGTTTCCGGCAATTTCGATAATGATCCCAGCCCTTACCCGGCGATCGCCGGGGCGATAAAGCGCCACTCTTCGATGCTCTGTCCCAACACCAGAAAGTGCGGATTGAGAATGTCTTCCTTGTTGTACTGCAATGGCTCAAAGACGGTATTGACCACAACGCCACCGGCAGCGGTCACCACTGCGTGGGCGGCGGCCGTATCCCATTCGCTGGTGGGCGCCAGGCGCGGATAAATGTCCGCACTGCCTTCCGCCACCAGACACAGCTTCAGTGACGATCCCATGGAGGCCCGCTCCACCTCGCCCACTTCCTGGCGGATAAAGGCTTCCAGTTTTTCCACCGCTTCCCCGCCGTGACTGCGGCTGGCCACCATCACCACCGGCGTGGTGCGGGCCCGGCACTGGATCGGCTTGCGCTCGCCCTTTTCCTCTTTAAAGGCACCGACACCGCGGCCGCCCAGATAGGTCACCGCCGTTACCGGCACATGCACCACACCCAGTACCGGGGTATCCCCTTCCACCAGGGCAATGTTCACGGTGAACTCGCCGTTGCGCTTGATGAACTCCTTGGTGCCATCCAGCGGGTCCACCAGCCAGAAACGGGGCCAGCCCTTGCGCTCGGCATAGGCAATACCGCCGGATTCTTCAGAGAACACCGGAATCTCCGGCGTCAGCGCCTGCAGGCGCGCTTCAATGATCTTGTGCGCCGCCATATCCGCTTCCGTAATCGGCGACTTGTCATCCTTGGTTTCCACCCCCAGGTCGTCACGCTCGTACACCGTCAGAATGGCATCACCCGCTTCACGGGCAATCTCGGCGAGCGGGTCCAGCAGGGTATTAAGGTCGGTCATTTCGGATTTCCTATCGTTCAAAATTAGTACTTGTAGGCGCCAGCCTGCTGACACTCATGCGAGGTACGAGTAACGAGTTGCGAAAGGCAAAACCGGTTTTCGAAACTCGTTACTCGTACCTCGCCACTCTTTCGCTTTCAGGCAAGCCCCACAGCAGATGTTTGGTGGCGCTCCGGAGTCAGCCCCGTTGCTCCAGCAAACGCTTGGCCATCAGCAGCGCTGCAATCACCCGGGCTTCTGTCACATCGTCCCGCTCGATCAAGCGGTCCAGATCCGACAGTTTCCAGGTGAGCACTTCCAGTTCTTCCGGTTCATCCCCCGGCAGGGATTCTTCGTACAGCTCTTCCGCCAGCACCACCTTGATACGGTGACCCATATAGCCGGGCGACAAGGTCATGTCCTTCATCAGGGTGAGTCGACGAGCACCATAACCGGCTTCTTCCTTTAATTCCCGGTTGGCGGCATCCCGCCAGTCTTCGCCATGTTCGTAGGCGCCCTTGGGCAGGGTCAGCTCGTAACTTTCCGTGCCGGCGCCATATTCACGGATCATCACTACCGTGTCGTCGTCCAGTAACGGCACCATCATCACAGCGGCAATGGGCGGGGTACGCAGGCGTTCATAGGTGCGCTCTACCCCGTTGCGAAAACGCAGGTGCAGCTCTTCAATTCCGAACAGCCGGCTTTTCGCCACCAGTCGGGTGTCGAGAATCTCCGGTTTCTCATCCATAATTGGTAACAGCTCTCGCGGCATGCAGGTTCATGTAGAGGCCGAAGACTAACCCGAATACGCAGGAAATTCATGATTGACTGGCATTCTGTCGACACCGTGTTACTGGATATGGACGGCACCCTGCTGGACCTGGAGTTCGACAACTGGTTCTGGCAAAAACATGTGCCCGAGTGCTACGCCCGGCAACAGGGGCTGGACCGGGCCGAGGCCGACCGCATCATCCACGACTGGATCACCAGCCATCTGGGCACCCTGAACTGGTACTGCCTGGACTTCTGGACCGCGGAACTGGGCCTGGAAATCGCCCGGTTGAAACGGCAAGCCGGCGACCGTATCGCCATCCGCCCCGGCGCAGACACCTTTCTGCAGGCCCTGAAGGAGTCCGACAAACAGGTCATCATGGTCACCAATGCCCATCGCGATGCCCTGGATTTAAAGGTGGAGCGTACCGGCATCGACCGCTATTTCGATGAGATCGTCTCCAGCCACGACTATGGCCATGCCAAGGAAGCCCAGGCATTCTGGCAACATTTGCAGCGCCACCTGCCCTTCGACCCGGCCCGTGCCCTGCTGGTGGATGACTCCCTGCCGGTACTGCATAGCGCCCAGCTCTATGGCATCGGTCAGCCGGTGAGTATCCTGCACCCGGATTCCAGCCTGCCAAAGCGGGATCACACCGACCCCTTCCCGGCCATCGATGATTTTCTGCAGGTTTTACCTTGAGAGGAATGCCATGAGCGAGAGCGTTCGCATCGACTCCTGGCTGTGGGCGGCCCGTTTCTTCAAGACCCGCAGCCTGGCCAAGGCCGCTATCGAAGGCGGCAAGATCCAGATCGATGGCAGCAAGGCCAAACCCAGCAAGAATGTGCAACCCGGACAGACCATCGCCATTACCAAGGGCACGGAACATTTCGAGGTCGTCGTCGAAGGCTTGAGCAGCAAACGCGGCCCCGCCAGCGTGGCCCAGACCCTTTATCAGGAGACCGAACAAAGCCGCCAGCGGCGGGACCAGAGCAGTGAACAGCGCAAACTGGCTCGGGCCGCCACCGCCGCACCGGACCACAAGCCCAGCAAGAAGGAGCGCCGGGATATCCAGCGTTTCAAGAGAGACAACCTGGAATAACCGCCAGGGCGCCCCCATTAATAGAGCGACTATTAAAGGCACCGACAGCTGTCAGGACTTAACCATGCAAGACCACAAACAACGCTTTCTCTTTCCCGACTCCGATATCCGCGGCGAACTGGTGCAGGTAGAAAGCAGTATCACCCGTATTATTGAAGGGCATAACTACCCCCTGGCGGTACAGGGGCTGATCGGCGAAGCCGTGGCCGCCGTGGCCTTGCTGGCCAGCACCCTGAAATTCAAGGGACGTCTGGCGCTGCAGGCCCAGGGCAAAGGCCCGGTATCCCTGCTGCTGGCCGAATGCACCAATGAGGGTGAGCTGCGCGCCCTGGCCCGTCACAGTGACGGCCAGGACTGGAGCCAGGGTGACATCCAGACCCTGATCGGTGACGGCAACATGGTGATCACCATCACCCCGGACCAGGGCAAACAGTACCAGGGCATTGTCCCCCTGGCCGGTGACTCCCTGGCCCAGTGCCTGGAAGCCTACTTCCGCCAGTCCGAGCAGCTCCCCACCCGTCTTTGGCTGGCCAGCGGCAACAACCGGGCCGCCGGCCTGCTGCTGCAGCGACTGCCCAACCAGCTGGCCAGCAGCGACGCCAACGCGCAGATGTGGGAGCACCTGGAAGCCCTCGCTGGCACCCTGAAAATGGAAGAGCTGCTCAACCTGGACGACCAGACCATCCTTCACCGGCTGTTCCACGACACCCCGCCGCAACTCCCCGAGGCCCGGGCCCTGCAATTCGGCTGCACCTGCTCCCGGGACCGCAACCGGAATGCCCTGATCTCCCTGGGCAGCAACGAGTTGCAGATGCTGCTCGACGAGGACGGCGAAGTGACCCTGACCTGCGATTTCTGCCGCAACCAGGAGCGCTTCGATGCGGTGGATCTGGCGGGGATGATCAGGGAAAGCAATTAATAGTGAATAATGAATAATTAATAACGTCGCGGTTTTATTCTGTCTCACCTGAAACGCAAGAGGCCGCGCCCATAGCCCGGGCGCGGCCTCTTGCGCTCCGAGACAAGGCCCAGCTACCCCGCGCAACTATTCATTATTCATTATTAACTATTAATTGCCCCCAGCGCCGTGACTGCCCGGTCCAAGGGGGAATCGCCACTGATTTCCTTTTCTGGCATAATCGCGCGCCTGTGCTGACTGGAGGTTCCATCCCCCGGTCCCTTTTGGTCTTGCCCGGTGGCAGTAACGGGCACGAGACCGGCACTGTTATCCGCAATGCGAACCAGAGTTTCGGCGCCCATACACGCTGAAACGGCACGGCCACAAGCCCAGGAATAACCATGACCGACCCGATTGTTTATAACGACCTCAGCCCGGCCCAGCTGGTAGAGCTGGCAGTTCAGCGCAACGAAGGCCGCCTGTCCGACACCGGCGCCCTGGTAGTGGAAACCGGTCATCGCACCGGCCGCTCCCCCATGGACCGCTACATCGTTGACGAGCCCAGCACCAGCGAGCACATCCACTGGGGTGCCATCAACCGCGCCTTCCCCGCCGACAAGTTCGATGCCCTGTGGGATCGTGTCAGCGTTGCCGTGGCCGACGCCGATGCCTTTGTTTCCCACCTGCATGTGGGCGCAGATACCGATCATTACCTGGCCGTAAAAGTGACCGCGCAGACCGCGTGGCACAACCTGTTCGCCAACACCATGTTCATCCGCCCGGAGAAATACAACCCGCGCAGCAAGGAAGAGTGGCAGATCCTGCACGCCCCGCACTTCCAGTGCGAGCCGGAGCGTGACGGCACCAACTCCGACGGCTGTGTGATCCTCAACTTCGCCCAGCGCAAGATCCTTATCGCCGGCATGCGTTACGCCGGTGAAATGAAGAAAGCCATGTTCTCCGTGCAGAACTTCCTGCTGCCGGAAAAAGACGTGCTGCCCATGCACTGCTCCGCCAACGTGGGCGAAGACGGCGACGTGGCCCTGTTCTTCGGTCTGTCCGGCACCGGCAAAACCACCCTCTCCGCCGACCCGGCCCGTTACCTGATCGGTGACGACGAGCACGGCTGGGGCAAGGACGTGGTCTTCAACATCGAAGGCGGCTGCTACGCCAAGTGCATCGACCTGAGCCAGAAGAACGAGCCGGTGATCTGGGACGCCATCAAGTTCGGCGCGGTACTGGAAAACGTCATCATCAATGACGAGACCCGCACCGCCGACTACACCGACGTGTCCCTGACCCAGAACACCCGTGCCGCCTACCCGCTGGAAAACATCGACAAGAAAGTCGAAGCCAACCGTGCCGGCGAACCCAAGCACATCATCTTCCTGACCTGCGACCTGACCGGCGTCCTGCCGCCTGTGTCCAAGCTGTCCAAGGAAGCGGCGGCCTACCACTTCCTGAGCGGCTACACCGCCCTGGTGGGCTCCACCGAAATGGGTTCCGGTGGCGGCATCAAGAGCACCTTCTCCACCTGCTTCGGCGCCCCCTTCTTCCCCCGTCGTGCCGGCGAGTACGCCGAGCTGCTGATCAAGCGCATGGAAGAATTCGGCTCTACCGTCTACCTGGTGAACACCGGCTGGACCGGTGGCCCCTACGGCGAAGGTGAGCGTTTCAGCATCCCCACCACCCGTGGCGTCGTGAACGCGATCCTGTCCGGTGAGCTGGACAATGCGGAAACCGAGCATCTGGACATCATCAACCTGGACGTGCCCAAGAACGTTCCCGGGGTGGACAACAAGCTGCTGCAGCCCAAGAACACCTGGGCCAACCCGGAAAACTACGAGGCCCGCGCCCGCGATCTGGCGGAACAGTTCGAGAAGAACTTTGCCGAGAAGTATGCGGACGTGTCCGACGAGATCCGCGCCGCTGGCCCCAAGGCCTGATCCGCAAGGATCACTGAAAAAGCCCGCCACCGGCGGGCTTTTTCATTGCCGCCCGGTGGGCAGACCCGCCCACCCGGGAAGGCAAAAAGGAAACACCTGGTCTGGACTTGTTTACCACAAAGGCTAGACTGCACCTCCGGAGCCATGACAGCCGTCATCGTTCCCTGCCCCACAAGGGCTCTGCCTCATTGATGAGCCACTGAGTCCGCAAGCGGCACTCCGTGACTCCTTTAACCCGGACCTGTTCACCGCCAAGGTGGATATGATTGACTGGCAACCCCAATGGGTTAGCCCAACAGGAGCCCCAATGAGCAAACCCAGAATTGTTGTCGTCGGCGGTGGCGCCGGCGGCCTGCCCCTGGTGACCCGCCTGGGCCGCAAGCTCGGCAAATACGGCCACGCGGACGTAACCCTGGTGGATTCCTCCAGCATCCATGTCTGGAAACCGCGTTTTCACGAAGTGGCCACCGGCGCCATCGATGCGGACCTGGATGCGGTGGACTACCGCGCCCACGCCCAGCTGAACCATTATCGCTTCGAGCCGGGCACCATGACCCGGGTGGACGTGCAGGCCCAGACCCTGACGCTGGCCCCCCTCCATGACAACCACGGCTCGGAAGTCCTGCCGGAACGGCAACTGCCCTACGATTATCTGGTGCTGGCCACTGGCAGTCAGAGCAACGATTTCGGCACCCCCGGGGTGCGCGAAAATTGCCTGTTCATGGACAGCCGGGCCCAGGCGGAGCGTTTTCGCGAGCGCTTCCTGAATGCCTGCCTGCATGCCAACTACGAGGGCAAGCCGGTATCCGTGGCCATTGTGGGTGGCGGTGCCACCGGCGTGGAGCTGGCCGCAGAACTGCACCATGCGGTGTCCATGCTCAACTTCTACGGCCACGAAAAACTGGATCGCAAACACCTGCAGGTGGACGTGATTGAAGCGGCACCGCGGATTCTGCCGGTGCTCAGCGAGCGGGTGTCCGCCACCGCCACCCAGCGTCTGGAGTCCCTGGGTGTCAAGGTACGCACCGGCGTCATGGTGGCCGAAGCCACCCCCGACGCCCTGGTGCCCAAGGAAGGCGACCCCATCAAGGCGGACCTGCTGGTATGGGCGGCCGGGGTGAAATGCCCGGACTGGCTGGGCCAGATTGAAGGCCTGACCACCAATCGCATCAATCAGGTGGAAGTGGAGCCAACCCTGCAGGCCAAGGGCCACAAGAATATCTTCATCATCGGCGATGCGGCGTTCCTGATCCCGGAAGGGGAAGAGCGGCCCATCCCGCCACGGGCCCAATCCGCCCAGCAGATGGCCCAGCACACCGCCCGCAGTCTTCAGCAGCTGATCATGAAACGCGAACCCCGACCGTTCCATTACAAGGACCATGGCTCGCTGGTTTCGCTGTCCAATTACAGCTCCGTGGGCATGCTGATGGGCAACCTGAAAGGCGGCAACTTCTTTGTGGAAGGCTGGCTGGCGCGGATGATGTACATCAGCCTGTATCGCATGCACCAGGCCGCCCTGTATGGCTGGCCGCGAACGATCATGCTGCTGATCGCCGGGCGTTTCAACAAGCTGGTACGGCCGAGGTTGAAGCTGCATTAGCAGCCCCACGCTCCTACGGCTTGACACACCTTGCCGTAGGAGCGTTGCTGGCGGCGCGATAACCAGCCCAAGATCAAAAACACTTTCACAACAGAGGTCGCAGAGAAAACCCATTTTTCCTCAGCGAACTCTGTGATGACGTATTCTTCTAACGCTTTTTATCGCGCCGCCAGCGACGCTCCTACGGTGAAATCTTGGCAGCCGTCTCTCCCCCCCGCTACACTGCCTGAACACTCGCTGATGACAGGCAACGATGAAAGACACCTTTCTCTACTGGTTCGGCATTCTCAAAAACACCCTGCGCCTGTGGCTGGAAGCCAACGCCGCCAGCTATGCCGGGTCGTTGGCGTTCTTTACCCTGTTCTCCATTGCCCCTGTCATCATCCTGGCGGTGAAAGTGATTTCCCTGGTAATGAGCAGCGAAGCCGCCATGGCGGAAATTCTCGGCCAGCTGGAAGCCACCGTCGGCCCCGCCGCCACCGAAGAAATCCGCAATGCCATCATGAATACCCGGGCCCCCAGCCAGGGGATTCTAGCCGGGTTCCTCAGTCTGACGGTGATGATTATCGGTGCCACCACCGTGTTCGCCCAGATGCAACGCTCCATGAATGCCATCTGGGAAGTGGTGCCACGGCCCTCGCGCAATACCGTGGTGGCCCTGATAAAGAGCCGCTTGCTGTCACTGACCGTGGTGGTATCACTGGGTTTTGTGTTGCTGGTATCCCTGCTTCTCAACGTGGCCGTACAGACCCTGATGGTCTACGCGGAAAACTGGATTCCCTTCCATGCCAGCGTGGCCCTGGGACTGGAGGTCATGGTCTCCATTACCGTTATTGCCCTGTTGTTCGGGATGATCTTTCGCCTGCTACCAGATGTGGTACTGAGCTGGAAAGACGTGGCCCCTGCCGCGCTGATGACCGCCGTGCTGTTTGCCATAGGCCGCGCCCTGATCGGCTTTTATCTTTCCCACACCGCCACCGCCTCCACCTATGGGGCCGCCGGTTCGCTGGTGATCCTGCTCATGTGGGTGTACTACTCCTCCATGATCCTGCTGCTCGGCGCCGCCTTCAGTCGCGCCCACAGTGAAGCCCGGGGGCGGATTATCCGTGCCCGCTCCACCGCCGTACGGGTCCGCCGGGAAATACACGAAACGCCCGCCTAACATCATTTTCATGCCCCCTTCACAGCCGGATTGACACGGTAAGGTGTCAATCTGGAAAGGGGATCCCATGATAAAAACACGCTTTTTTCCCGTACTCGGCATCAGTCTGCTCGGTTTCCTGGCGGGCGGCTGCAGCGACAACACCATAAGCCAGGAAGTCACTGCCACTGCGTACACCCTGTCGGAAGCGGAAACCAAGAAGGGCAATGTGGGGCTTGCGGCCTGGGGCGATCAACTGGAACCCGGCATGAAGGCCATCGCCGTATCCCGTGATCTTATTCCCAAGGGCCTTACCCATCGCACCGAGGTGGAAGTGGAAGGCCTGGGCACCTATGTGGTGCTCGACAAGATGAACAAACGCTGGACCGACAAAATCGACATTCTCATGGCCGATCGGGCCGACGCCCGGGAGTGGGGCAAACAGACCGTGACCATTCACTGGGAGGCCCCGGAGGAAACCCCCTGAACCCGGCGGCAATTTTGCAATTCTCCCGATGAAACCCCGGCAGGGCCGTCGTAAACTGCCTGATATTGATGTCCCTGCCTCGGTTTCGGAGTTTCCATGGCCACCCGTTTTTTCCTGATTTCCCTGTTCCTGTTTTTCAGCCATCCCGCCCTGGCACTGGATCAGGAAAGTTTCGCCATGTGTATCAGCAAACTGCGCCAGGCCGGACTGGAAGCCGGGCTACCGGCCCAGGTGATCAGCCAGCACCTGGATGATGTGAAGCTGAATGAAAAAGTGGTGGAACTGGATCGCAGCCAGCCGGAATTCACCAGCAGTTTTGCCGACTACTTTACCCGTCGCGTCAGCGAGCAACGGATCGAAAAAGGTCGCGAGAAATACCGCCGCCATCGTCCATTGCTCGACACCCTGACCCGGGAATATGGCATCCCCGGCCATTACCTGGTGGCCTTCTGGGGGCTGGAAACCAACTATGGCGGCTACCTGGGCAATATCCCCACCCTTGATGCCCTGGCGACACTGACCTGCGAAGGCCGTCGCGGAGACTATTTTCAGGGCGAGCTGTTCAATGCCCTGCGCATTCTGCAGGCCGGTGATGTGGATGCTTCGCAGATGAAAGGCTCCTGGGCCGGCGCCATGGGCCAGACACAATTCATGCCGGCCGTGTTTCTCAAACACGCCCAGGATCACGATGGCGATGGTCGCCGGGATCTGTGGGGCAGCACCGAGGACGCCCTCGCCTCCGGCGCGCATTTCCTGCAGGCACTGGGCTGGGAACGGGAAGCACGCTGGGGCCGGGAAGTCCGACTGCCCAAAGGCTTCGACTACCAGCTCACCGGCTTCGGCAACAAACGCCCCCTCGCCGACTGGGCAGAGCTGGGCCTGACCCTGCCCAATGGCCAGCCCCTGCCGTCTGCAGAAATGGAAGCGGCGGTGATCGTACCCGCGGGCCACCAGGGGCCGGCCTTTCTGGCCTACCACAACTTCCGGGTGATCATGGGCTGGAACCGCTCCGAGTCCTACGCCATCGCCGTTGGCCGCCTGGCGGACCGCATCGCCGGCGCCGGCCCCCTGTCACAGGCACCCCCGCAGGCGCCACGCCTCGACCGGAAGCAGGTCACCCGCCTGCAGCGCATCCTCAACGAACAGGGCTTTGACGCCGGCGAAGAAGATGGCCTGATGGGCCCCGGCACCCGCAAGGCCATCGCCCGCTACCAACAGGCCAATGATCTGGTGGCCGATGGTTTCCCGGGGGAAGAGGTGCTGACTCGCATCGGCGTCTACCCTGGACCCTCAGGGGAATAAGCCGGAGTTCGCCAAGCCTGACTACGCCATCCCCAGCACCTTGTCTTTGAGCACCGGCACGACCCAGTCAATAAAGGCTTCAAGGCGTCGGGTCATATGTTCCCGGTGCGGATACAACAGGGTGATGGGCATGGGGGGCGGCACGGCGTCCGGCAGCACGCTGACCAGGCGGCCAGAGTCCAGATGGTGGCGCACATCATAGTGGGGCACCTGTATCATCCCCAGCCCTGCCAGGGCACAGGCGATCAGCGCTTCTGCGGTATTCACCGTGACACGGGACGGCAGCGGCACACTCTCCAGGCGGTCGCCCTGACGATATTCCCAGCTCTCCACCCTGCCGGTCATCGACGACACAAACGCCACAATGGGGTGGGATGACAGATCCTTCGGGGTGGCCGGTCGGCCATACCGGGCCAGATAGGCCGGGCTGGCGCAATTGCAAAGCGGCAAGCTTCCCAGCGGCCGGGCAATCAGGTTGCTGTCTGTCAGCTCCCCCACCCGAATCACGCAATCCACGCCCTCGCTCACCAGATCCACCGCGCGGTCGGTGACCCCCATCTGGATATCAATATCCGGGTAACGATTCAGGAAATCCGGCAACGCCGGCGCCAGAATCCGTCGCCCCAGACGCCCGGGCACATTGATGCGCAGCTTGCCTTGGGGGCGGCGATCATTGGCCACAAATGCCCCCTGCAACTGTTCATAATCCTGCAACAGTGTCACGCCCTTCTGATAGAGAAAATGGCCCTCCTCAGTAACCTTGATGGCCCGGGTGGTGCGGTTCAGCAGACGCGCGCCCATCTCGGCCTCCAGTTCCTTGATGGCCGTGGACACGGTGGAACGGGGGATTTCCAGGCTCTCCGCCGCCCGGGTAAAACTCAGGCAATCCACCACCCGGACAAAGATATGCATTCTTTCGAGACGGTCCATGCTTTTCCATTGTTCGTTATTTTCGACATATGCTGTCAGCTTACACCGGTTTATGCCCACGCCAAGCCTGCCGACAATGTCGACACCTTAACGAGCAGGAGCAAGACTGATGACGGATTACGGATTCAAGGACAAGGTAGTGTTGATTGCTGGCGGCGCCAAGAACCTGGGCGGCCTGTTGAGCCGGCAAATCGGTCGCGAAGGCGCCAAGGTCGTGGTGCATTACAACAGCGATGCCAGCCGCGCCGATGCAGAAGACACGGTCAAGGCGGTGAAAGACCTGGGTGGCGAGGCCTACATGACCCAGGGCGATCTGACCCGGCCGGCCAACGTGGAAGCACTGTTTCTGGAAGCCAAGGACAAGTTCGGCGGCATCGATGTGGCCATCAATACCGTGGGCAAGGTGTTGCGCAAACCGATCGTGGAAACCAGTGAAGAAGAATACGACTCCATGTTCGACATCAATGCCAAGTCCGCCTATTTCTTCATCAAGGAAGCGGGCAAACACCTGAACGATAATGGCAAGATCGTCACTGTACTCACCTCTCTGCTCGCCGCCTTTACCGATGGCTACTCCACCTATGCCGGCGGCAAGTCACCGGTAGAGCACTTCACCCGTGCCGCCGCCAAGGAATTCGGTGGGCGTGGTATCTCGGTCTCCGCGGTGGCCCCCGGCCCCATGGACACCCCCTTCTTTTACGGACAGGAAACCCCGGAACGGGTGGCCTACCACAAGTCACAGGCCATGAACGGGGACCTGACCAAAATCGAGGACATCGCCCCCATCATCAAATTCCTGGCCACGGAAGGTTGGTGGATCACCGGCCAGACAATTTTCCCCAATGGCGGCTACACTACCCGCTAGTGCCAGCGACACACTCAAGGCGGGCACATAACGTGCCTGCCGCGCTTTCGACTGGGAGCCGCCCATGCATACGCTGACTGTCATTCTCGGAGGGCTGTTGTTGTTCGCCGTACTGGCGCTGACCGCCCGCCTGATCCCCTGGTTGCAACACCACCTGCTCGCCGTCTTCGCCCTGCTCTGGTTTATCGCTTCGGCCATCAATATGACCGTCGGCATTGTCCACGCCGGGTATTCCTTTATGGCTGAGTTACCAATTTTCTTTGTGGTCTTTCTGCTGCCTGTTGCGCTGGCCTGGATGGTGAGCCATAAACGCCAGCGCCAGTGACGATGTTTCACCCTTCACGCCGGGCGTGGCATGCTCAAGCCAGTCCGAACCAGGGAGTCCGTCATGCGATCACTGATCACCGTTACCCTCACCGCTCTGAGCCTGAGCGCCTGTGCCGACAACGCCGCCACCCTGTCCCCGCAAAGCAATGACAGCGTTACCACCACAACACTCACCGATGGCCTGCACCATCCCTGGTCATTGGCGTTTGTTTCAGACAAAGAATGGCTGATCACGGAACGGCGCGGCACCCTGCGCCGGCTGGTGGACGGCACCCTGCAGGACGATCCGGTCAGCGGAGTACCGCAGGTGGTCGCCAAAGGCCAGGGCGGGCTGTTCGATGTGATGCCGCATCCGGATTTTGCCGACAACCAGCGCCTGTACCTGAGTTATGCCAAACCCTGCGGTGACGATGGCGGCACCACAGCGGTGGGCTATGGCACTTACCGGGAGGGTAGCCTCAAAGACTTCCGCGATATCTACGTGGCCGAAAAAGCCTGCACCAATACCGCCAAACATTTTGGTGGGCGCATTCTGTTTGATAACGACGGCTACCTGTTTGTCACCGTGGGCGACCGGGGGGAACGGGACCGGGCCCAGGACACCACGGACCCGGCCGGCAGCGTACTGCGTCTGCACGACGATGGCCGCATCCCCGATGACAACCCGTTGGCCGACCAGCCTGGCAAGGCTGCCGCCATCTGGAGCTGGGGCCACCGTAATCCCCAGGGGCTGGCCCTGCATCCGCAGAGTGGCAAGCCCTGGCTCAACGAGCACGGCCCCCGGGGCGGGGACGAGATCAACGCGGTGGCAGCGGGCGTCAACTACGGCTGGCCGGAAATCACCTATGGTCGGGAGTATTACGGGCCCAGCATCGGTGACACCCGACAGGATGGCCTGGCTCAGCCCCTGCTGCACTGGACCCCGTCCATCGCCCCCTCCGGCATGGCCTTTGTGACCGGCGATCGCTACCCGGACTGGCAGGGTGACACCGTGCATGGCGCCCTGAAGCTGACCCACCTGAACAAGGTGGCCTTCGACGGCCGCAAGCCGGTCTCGGAAGTTCGCCTGTTGGAAGACGCCGGCAACCGGATCCGCGATGTACGGCAGGGGCCCGACGGCTACCTGTATCTCCTCACCGACAGCAACAATGGTGCCCTGCTGCGCCTGGAACCCTGACCGGTTGCGCCCCGGCATCGCCGGGGCGCGACAGTCGCGTCTTACACTCAGATACAAAACCCGTGATTTGTCTCACCAAGTTGCACCGCTGTGCCAACAGACCCGCTATCCGCCCCCTCCTATCCTGATAAGCGAAAAGATGTATAACAAATCAGGATAAAACCATGCTCGCTTTCACTTCACGCCCGGCCTTGGGCCTGCTGGCAATATTGTTGTGCGCCTCTCTGCAACTCACCGGCTGTGGCGGCGGCGGGGGTAACAGCGCCTCACCCGGCACCCCCTCCACCCCTGCCAATGACGATACCCCCACTGGCAACACTGGCGGTGACGGGGACAGTAATGACGATGATGCCGGCACACCCGTCAATCTGAGTTGGGGCGAAGCCTACCAGCGCGATGAGGAATACCCGAACACCGTCAACCTTCCCCAGCAGCTGATCACCATGCGTGATGGCATTCGCCTGGCGGCCACGGTGACCCTGCCGGCAGATGCCAGCGGCAACGCCATCGACGGCCCCTTCCCGGTGATCGCCACCTTCACCGGCTACAACCAGTTCCTGTCCAGCAGCCTGATTGCCGACCTGGACCTGGTGAAACACGGCTATGCCTATATCAATGTGGATATGCGCGGCACCGGCGCCTCGGAGGGCAGCTGGCAGGCCTTCAGCCAGGTGGATCAGGACGATATGGCCGAGCTGGTGACCTACATCAAGTCTCAGCCCTGGAGTAACGGCCGGATCGGCATGAATGGCCCCTCCTACATGGGCATCACCGGGCTGCTCACCGGCGCCCAGGAAGACCCGGCCGTGCAGGCGATTTTTGCCGTGGTGCCCATGGGGGATGCCTACCGGGACATCGTGTTCTCCGGGGGCCAGGTCAACGCCGGCTTTATTCCCCTGTGGATGGCGCTGGTCACCGGGCTGGGCGTTATCCCCACCTCCGTGGGCTTCGAGAATGGCGATCCTGCCTACAGCCTCACCACCCTGCTTCAGCACCTGGAAGGTGCTCTGGTGGATTTCCAGGTGCCGGTGATTGCCGGAGCCCTGATTGGTGATGAGAACCGCTTCGACACCGAGTTCTGGCGTATCCGCTCCCCCCTGGAGCAAATCGACAAGATCAGTGCGCCCACCTTTGTGGTCGGCGGGCTAAACGATATTTTCCAGCGCGGCGAGCCGCTGATTTATGAAGGGCTCAAGGACCACACCACCGCCAAACTGCTGATCGGTCCCTGGCAGCACCTGGACGGCTCATCCGGTGCCGGCCTGCCCGCGGATGGTGTGCCGGACCTGGACAGCCTGCGCCTGGCCTGGTTTGACCATTACCTGAAAGATATCGACACCGGCGCCCCGTCCTACCCGCCGGTCACCCAGTACTACACCGGTGCCGAACGCTATGTCACCGCCGCCGACTGGCCACACCCCCAGGCCAAAGCGGAAACCTTTTACCTGCACGGCCAGTTCGGTCTGCCGTTGTTTGGAAAGATCAGCGGGGACGCTCCCACCAGCAACAAGCAGACCAGCCTGCTGCAAACACCGGTCAACGGTCTCTGCTCCGCCAGTGCCAGCCAGTGGACCGCCGGCATTCTGGGCATGATCCTGCCGCCCTGTGCCGCCCAGGACAATGTGGTCAATCTGCTGGAAGCGGTTTATACCAGCGAGCCCCTGGAAGCAGACATGGCTATCAATGGGCCCATCACTGGACAGATCTGGGCCTCCACCACCGCCCTGGATACCAACGTCACCGTGCGCGTCAGCGTGGTCGGCAACAACGGCATTGCCCGGCCATTGACCCACGGCATTCAGATGGCGTCCATGAGTGCGTTTGATGCCAGCCAATCCCGCTTTATGAACGGCAAACTGGTTCAACCCTGGCACCCCTTCAGTGCGGAGTCCAAGCGCACCATCACACCGCTGGAACCCTTCCGGGCGGACGTGGAGGTGTTCCCCACCAGTGCCGTGATCAAAGCCGGTGAAAGGCTGCGCATCAGTGTGGGCGCCAGCGATCTGCCCCATGGCTTGAGCCCGGTACGTGATCTGCTCACCAGCCTGCTGGGCGCCCTGACCCTCTACAGCACCCCGGCCATGCCGTCGCGGGTGAATATTCCGCTGGTGCCGGTCAGCGCACTCTGAGCGCCACCCTCCTGCCGTCGCCGCCACGACGGCAGGAGCAGCCTCGCATCACAAATGCTGGAGAATATTCAGCAGGCGGCCAAAGGGGTCGCGCACATAAAACCGTCGCACCCCCCAGGGCTCACTCACCGGTCCATATTCCACCGCCACTCCGGCCTGGTGGACTCTTTCCAGCGCAGCATCCAGATCGTCCACCTCAATGGACAGGTCCGGTACCGCGGTACCCGAACCACCTTCTGAGCCCACACTCACCTGAACCCTCATGGTTTCCGCCGACCCATAGGTACGAAACCAGCCATGATCCATGATCCGCTCCAGCCCCAGGATGTCACCATAGAAAGCCTCTGCCTTTTGCGGATCCGGGGTGGCCAGGTTGGCCATGATACGTTTCACTTTCATGCTTTCTCCTTGCTTGCTTTCAGGAGAGCTTCAAACACGCCCAGCCCCCCTCATCGGCCACCCTAGGGCATTTTTTTCCGTGCTAAAATGAACTCTCTTCAACTTCGGCAATCCCATTCCCCCTTGCCACCCCTAACGCAACCCGCAGCCCTGTGCAGGACTTTCTATGCCCACTGACTCCGGTCGTCTGCTTCGCCTTTCCCTGGCCCTCGCCCTGGGTGGCTTTGGCATCGGCAGCGGCGAGTTCGTCATCATGGGACTAATGCAACGGGTGGCCACCGACCTGCAGGTGCCGGTGCCGGATGTGGGCTATGCCATCAGCAGCTATGCACTGGGAGTGGTAGTGGGCGCGCCGCTGATTTCCTCCCTGGCAGCCCGGGTGCCACGGCGGGGGCTGCTGATCATGCTGATGCTGGTCTTTGCCATGGGCAACATGGCCAGCGCCCTGGCCACAGACTTCTGGACCTTCGTGGGCCTGCGCTTTCTGGCCGGGCTGCCCCATGGCGCCTACTTCGGCGTAGCCGCTCTGGTGGCGGCATCGGCGGTGCCTTATCACATGCGTGCCCGGGCAGTGGCCCGGGTGATGAGCGGGCTGACCATTGCCATCCTGGTGGGCGCGCCGCTGGCCACCTGGGCCGGCAACCTGTTCGGCTGGGAGGTCGCCTTTATCGGCGTCGGCGTGATCGCCCTGTGCACCGCCCTGCTGATACGCCTGTGGGTGCCTGCTCAAGCTCCGGACCCGAATGCCAGCCCCCGCCGGGAACTGTCGGCACTGATCAAACAGCGGGTGTTATTCACGCTGGGCGTGGCCAGCATCGGTTTTGGCGGCATGTTTGCGGTATTCAGTTATGTGATGCCCACTCTCACCGAACAGGCCGGCATGGCAGAACGCTGGGGCCCCATGGTGCTGATGGTCTTCGGTATCGGCACCATCATCGGTAATTTTGCCGGCGCCCGTGCCGCCGACGGCAATCTGTTGCGGGCCATTCCGTTGATTCTGATCTGGTGTGCGCTGATCCAGGCAGGCTTCTATTTTGCCGCTAACTGGACGGTGGCGGGCATCGTTTTCGTGGGGCTGGTGGGCACCAGCATGGCGCTGGGCCCGGCCCTGCAGACTCGCCTGATGGACGTGGCCGAAGATGCCCAGACCATGGCCGCCTCCATGAACCATGCCGCCTTCAACCTGGCCAATGCGCTGGGCGCCTGGCTGGCGGGCATCACTGTCAAACAGGGTCTGGCCTGGTCCAGCACCGGCCTGGTGGGCGCGGCACTGGCTATCGGCGGGTTGCTGATCTTCCTGTCCGGGCGGGCGCTGGAAAGGCGCAACAACATTCCCGGAGACACTTGCCTGAAAAATCAATAACGACGATGGAAGCCCAGATTAAACGCTGTCAGATCAAAGCCGTCGTCATCATCAAGCATCACCCACTCCCCATGGAGGGAGACATCCGGTGATACATTAAAGGCAACTCCCCCGCCATAGGAGGGATCACTGGCTGTCACCGTTTCTGAATCAGAAATATTACCGAAGAAGTTTACTTCCGTTTTTCGTTTTGCCGTGGCCGAAGAATGGCCAACAAGAAGATAAGGGCGAACAGGCAGCGAGTCATCCAGACCTACCTTGAGATAGGCAGCCAACAACGTCACCGGCTGGATGGTATATTCCACACCATTGACGGTTTTTTCATCCTCACTCAGACGAAAGCCCAGACGCCCCTCAATCGCTACATACGGATTAAAGCGACGCCCCAGATTAAACTGAACCGCTGTAGGCTCGAAATCTCCCAAGTCGCTCTCTTGGGTCAGCTTGCTGTATTGAAAACCGAAATAGTTTCTCTTCTCCAAATCGGAATCAGCAAACGACGCTACCGAACTCGCCAATAACAAAGCCCCTAAAACTACCCTCATGAAATTCCCCTATTGATGAATAACGCGTTAGCGTATTTATTTGATAGTCACTCAGCAAGCATTCCCAAAATGAATCACCACAAAAAAAGGCCGCACACAGGTGCGGCCCAACGACCTGTGACTGCGGCAGCAGCAACAGGCTATCGGCATTCACAACACGGGTTTCCCCGGCCGGGAATCAGCGATCAAGTAACAGGGAACACTGTCAGCACATCGGCATGATGTCGGTGCCAGGAATAAATCATGTCCGGCTCTCCCAAGTCCGTTTGTCAAAATTTTCGGGGGCTTGTTGTTGTTTCCCGAAAGCGAATCTCTTTAATTATTTCTGCCATTTTTGTTTTTGGGCAATTCCTGTGATGTGTTCAGTAGCATGCGCTGCCCGACAGAAACAGACTTTGCGCCAGCGCACATTCCCGGCCCGGAAATGTGGCTTTTTGTTATCCGTCGGTTCCTTAACGTACCCCGGCGGACAGGGATTCCGGTTGAACAAACTTGCCGGTAACCGGGAAGCGCACCTCCACCAGCAGCCCCCCGTGCTCATGGTTGGCCAGGCGGATCTCGCCGTGGTGCATGTCGGCGATGCGCTTGACGATGGCCAGCCCCAGACCGCTACCACTGAGAGTGCGGGCTTTTTCGCCACGGGAAAACGGTTGCAGCAACAGGGGAATATCCTCTTCCCGAACACCCTTGCCGTGATCCCTTACGGTCAGGCGTACCACGTTGTCGGTAACGGCAGTACGTACCTCCACCGGTGGGGCACCGTACTTGAGTGCATTGCCGATCAGGTTGGCCAGCATCCGTTTCACGGTGAGCCGCTTGAGCATCAGGCGGGGCAGATCCTGCAGTTCAAAGCGGATCTGTTCGGCGGGATACTTGCCGGCCACTTCCTGTATCAGTTCGTTGAGATTTTCCAGATCCGGCTGCTCGTCAGCACCATCGCGAATAAAGGAAATGAACTGGTCGAGGATGGCATCCATGTCCTCGATATCTTCGATAATGCCCCGTGCCAGTTCTTCGTCCTGCATGAACTCCGCCGACAAGCGCAAGCGGGTCAGCGGCGTACGCAGGTCATGGGAGACCCCCGCCAGCAACAGGGCCCGGTCCCGCTGGGCCTGCTGCAGGTCGCTGGTCATTCGGTTGAAGGCCGCGTTCACCGCCTGTATTTCCTCCGGCCCGATGCTGGTGTCCAGTACCGGCACCGCTTCTCCCCGGCCCACTTTCAATGCCACCCGGGCCAACCGTCGTAACGGCAGGTTCAACCCCCGGGCAATCAGCAGGCCACCGATGATGGCCAGCAACGGTACCGTGACACCCCAGCCCAGCAGCAGGTAACGGTCATAATCGCGGAAGAATTCCATGGGCACCCGCAGCCACTGTCCCTGGAAAGAGGGGGCATTGACCCACAGCACCGGTTGACGACTATCCTCCAGCTTCACCGTGACCGGCTCGCGCAGACGCTCCTGCACTTCTTCCCGAAAGCGACTGACCACGGGCTGTGACAACAGCACCGTCCCCTGATGCAGATTGTCCGGGGTGGCCACCTCGATACTGGTGGCCCCGGCCAGCCGCTGGGCGAGCCTTGCATCCTCCTCACCGGACGAGGAAAACGCCAGCTCCGCCTGCAGAACCGTCAGACGGGCATACTCGCGGATACCGGGCAGATAGGCGTTACGGGCAAAGAACCACAGGGTCAGCGCCTGGCTGATACCGATGACCAGCCCGACCACGATGGCAGAACGGACAAAGGCCGTGCGGGGATAAAACTTCACTGGCGAGATTCCATGACTGTTTGAGCAGAGAATAACAGGTCGGACGTCGGAGGTCGGAGGTCGGACGTCAAAGCCCCAACCATGAATACCCGGAAGCGCAAGAAGAATTCAGCCGGGATTCAGCCCGTATGTACAGCGTCAGACATCCGACGTCAGACCACCACTCAATCCGGCACAAACACATAACCCACACCCCACACGGTCTGGATATAGCGGGGCTTGGAGGGATCGTCTTCCAGCAGGCGGCGCAGGCGCGACACCTGCACATCAATGGAGCGCTCCATGGCGGACCATTCGCGCCCCCGGGCCAGGCTCATCAGCTTGTCACGGGTGAGCGGCTCGCGAGGGTTTTGCACCAGGGCCTTGAGCACGGCGAATTCCCCGGTGGTCAGGTTCTGGGGATCACCATCCCGCAGCAGCGTGCGATTGCCCAGATCCAGCTCCCAGGGGCCAAAACGCACCTCACCTTCTTCCTTGCTGGGCGCGCCGGGCAATTCACGCACATGGCGGCGCAGCACTGCCCGTATGCGCGCATCCAGTTCCCGGGGATTGAACGGTTTGGGGAGATAATCATCGGCACCGGCATCCAGCCCTTCGATACGCTCCGCATCATCGCCCTTGGCGGTCAGCATGATAATCGGCATCCGGTTTTCCGCCTCACGCAAACGCCGGCAGATGGACAGGCCGTCTTCACCCGGCAGCATCAGGTCCAGCACCATCAGCGAATAGATCTCCCGGGACAGGGCCCGATCCATCTGCTCCGCATCACCCACCGCCTTCACCGCATAGCCTGCTTCTTCCAGAAAACGCTGCAGCAGACTGCGCAGACGGGCGTCATCATCGACGACGAGAATTTTATCCAGTTGCTGTTCTGTCACGGTGCCTCCACGTATCGCAGACTCTGATTTACGCGTTGTGGACTGAACGTGCAAGATAATGGCCCGGAGAGATTGTATAAAAACATTGCAGTCTGCGAATCTAACCGCTCCTCAAGGGATTGTGATCCCTGCAGCACCGCCGCCAAAGTAGGCATGAGAAAAAGAAATCGCTACAGTACGCGACAAATGAGAATGGCTATCAACAAAGGATTCCTCCCTTGCGAGACCGCCTGAAACAGATTCCCCCCGTGGCCATGGTGATCCTGGGCACGATGCTCGCCATCGTGTTGCTGGCCATTTTCAAACCCTCGGCGCCCACCCGTGATGTGAGCGAGCGCCATGACCGGGTGCGTTATGTGCTGGCTGAGCCGGGCGCACACTCCCCCAGCATCCAGTTGTTCGGGCGGGTACAGTCGCCCCGCGCCGCCGACCTGACGGCGGTGGTGACCGCCAATGTGACAAGCATTCCGGTGCGGGCCGGCAGCAAGGTCAGTGCCGGCCAGTTGCTGATCCAGCTGGACGACACCGAGGCGTCACTGGCCCGGGATCGGGCCAAGGCCAGCCGCGACGAGGCCGCCGCCCAATTGCAGACCACCCGCCTGCGCTATCAGAGCGACAGAAAGAGCCTGGCGCTGGAAAAGAAGCTGGCAAAACTGTCCGAGGACAACCTGCAACGGCTGCAGTCCCTGCGCGGGAAGAATCTGGTCTCCCAGACCCAGCTGGACCAGGCGGAAGAAGCCAAGGCCCGCGCTGAACTGTCATTGAGCCAGCGTCAGCTCAGCGTCAGCGATTTCGAGAACGAACTGGCCCGCATGGAGGCTCGCCTGGCCAGTGCCGAAGCCCAGCTCCAGCAGGCCGAACTGGATCTGACCCGCACCCGGGTAGAAGCGCCGTTCGATGGCACCGTGACGGATATCCCGGTGGCACCGGGGGAACGGGTGCGCCCCGGCGAACCCTTGCTCAGTCTGTTTGCGGACGCCGAGCTGGAAGTGCGTGCACAGATTCCCGAACGGTATCTGGCCGCCGTGCGCGACGGTCTGGGCCAGGGCGAACTGGCCGCCAGCACCGAACTGGAAGGCCGCACCCTGGCGCTAAATCTCAAACGTCTGGCCGGGGATGCCAGCGATGCCCGTGGTGGCATCGACGGTCTGTTCGAGTTTGTCGATGGCGTGCCCGCGGCTGCCCTGGGCCGCCCGCTGACCATTACCCTGACCCTGCCGGCCCGGGATAACCTGATTGCCCTGCCGGCCACCGCCCTGCACGGCCTCAATCGCCTCTATGTCATTGATGACGACAACCGCCTGCGGCGCGTCCAGGCCGATATCGTCGGCGAAGCCATGGATCGGGAAAACGCGCAGCTGCTTCTCCATGCGCCCACCCTTGAAGGGGGCGAACGGATCATGACCACCCAGCTGCCCCAGGCCATTGTCGGCCTGCCGGTGGACCCGCAACCGGTGCCGGGCAGCAACGCCGATGGCGGGGAAGGTGATGTGACAGAGCCGCCCGCAACCCCTGCCACCGTCAGTGGCGACGACAACCACAACGAGGGCCGTCAGGGTGAGTGAATCGCGGGGCCTGATCGCCAGCTTTACCGAGCACAAGGTCGCATCGAATCTGTTGATGCTGTTGATGGTGATGCTCGGGTTTCTCGGCCTCAACCGGCTCAATACCCAGCTGTTTCCGAATTTTGATTTCGACTACATCACCGTCACCATCCCCTGGCGAGGCGCCAGCCCGGAGGATGTACAGCGCTCCATTACCATCCCCGTGGAGCAGGCCATCAAGACCCTGCCCAACACCAAGAAACTGATCGCCCGCTCCCAGCAGGGCGCCTCGGCTATCTTTATCGAGCTGGAAGACGGCACCGACCTGGGCCTGGCCCTGGACGAAGTGCGCCAGCGCATCGACTCCATCCGCAACCTGCCCCAGGACGCGGAGCGACCGGTAATCCAGAAGATCACCAACTACTCCCTGGTCACCTCCATCATGGTGTCCACGGAAAACGGCTCCCTGGAAGAACTGCGCCCGCTGGTGCGCAACATGGAAGACGAGATCCTCGCCCTGGGTGCCGGCAAGGTGGACTTCCTGGGTCTGCCGGAAGAGGAAATGGCCATCCAGGTGCCCGCCGCGGCCCTCCATGATCTGCGCATGAGTCTGGGCGAAATCAGCAACCGGGTGCGCAGTTTCAGCCAGGACATACCCGCCGGCACTGCGGGCCGGGATGACGCTGCCAAACAGCTGCGCGCCCTGGGCCAGCGACGTGACGAACGGGCCTTCGCCGACCTGCCCCTGATTACCACCGCCGACGGCCAGCAGCTGAGTCTGGGCGACGTGGCCACCATCGAGCGACGCCCCCGGGATGACCAGCCTACCCTCACCTATCAGGGCAACCCGGCCATCGAACTGCAGGTGATGCGCGGCGAAGACGGGGACATGCTGGAGCTGGCCGACAAGGTGCGCAGCTGGGGCGCGGAGTACCGCACCACCCTCCCGGAAGGCGTACAGATGACCTTCTATTTCGAGGCCTGGAAGCTGGTACAGGAGCGCATTTCCACCCTGCTGTGGAACGGCATCAGCGGTCTGCTGCTGGTGATCGCCACCCTCTATTTCTTCCTCAATGCCCGGGTGGCCTGGTGGGTCACCGTGGGCATCCCGGTGTCCTTCATGGCCACCCTGGGCCTGGTCTGGCTGTTCGGCGGCACCATCAACATGATCAGTCTGTTCGGCCTGATTCTGGCCCTGGGGATCATTGTCGACGATGCCATTGTGGTGGGCGAGGACACGCTGACCCACTTGCAGCAGGGGGAATCCGCCCAGCGTGCCGCCCTGGGGGGCGCACGCCGGATGTTCTGGCCGGTGGTGGCCTCCAGTACCACCACCATTGCCGCCTTCCTGCCCCTGGGCATGATGAGCGGCGCCATGGGCAAGATCGCCTTCGACATTCCCTTCGTGATGATCTGTGTGATCCTGGCCTCCCTGCTGGAATGCTTTCTGGTATTGCCCGGCCATTTGCATCACAGCTTCCGGGGTATCCAGGTCAAAGCCTCCGGGGTGCGGGAACGTATCGACGCCGGCTTCCACCGGTTCCGTGAGGAGCGCTTCCGGCCGCTGGTAGCCTGGGCCATTCGTCATCGGCATCTGGTCAGCGTCTCCGCCATAGCGGCTTTCATCCTGGCGCTGAGCCTGATCGCCACCGGCTGGCTCAAGTTCACCTTCTTCCCACCGGTGGATGGTGACCAGCTGCGGGCCGTGGTGGAGTTTTCCTCCGGCACCGACCGGCGCCAGGTGGATCGCTTCCTGTCCCATCTGGAAGACGCACTTAACGAGACCAATGAGGAACTGGGGGGACATCTGGTCAAGACTGTCATCAGTCACCATGGCGCCGCCGCCGGCTTCCCCAACCCCGGCGGGCGCATGGAAAAATACGGCGATGAATACGGCACCCTGGTGGTGGAAGTCTATGTGGGCTCGGACAGACAGATCAGCAATGACGAACTGATCCAGAACTGGCGAGAGAAACTGACCCTGCCTGCCGGTCTGGACCAGCTCACCATTTCCCAGCCGGAAGCGGGCCCGCCCGGCAAGCCCATCGAGGTGAAGCTCACCGGCAGTGATGCGCCGACCCTGAAACAGGCATCCCTGGCCCTGCAGGAACGGCTCAACGATTTTGCCGGGGTCAGCAACGTGGACGACGACCTGCCCTACGGCAAGGAACAGCTGACCTTTGAATTGACCGCCCGGGGCCGCGCTCTGGGGCTGACTCTCAACGAGGTGGCCAGCCAGTTACGCGCCGCCTTCGACGGCAACCTGGCCCAGCTCTATAACGAGGAAGACGAGGAAATCGAAGTGCGGGTGATGCTGCCGGACAGTGAACGTCGTCAGTTCACCGCCCTGGAGCGTCTGCCCATCATCACCGCCCAGGGTGAGGCCATCGCCCTGCGGGACGTGGTGAACTTTGATGCCCGCAAGGGCGTGGACTTACTGCGCCGCGTCAACGGCGAACTGGCCGTCACCGTCTACGCGGACCTGGACCCGGAGCAGGGCAACGCCAACGAGATTATTGCCAGCCTCAACGACAGCACCCTGCCCGACCTGAAAGCCAAATATGGTATCGGCGTCGGCTATGAGGGCAAGCTGCAGGAACAGGCTGACAACATGAAGGACATGGCCACCGGTGCCCTGCTGGGGCTGGCGATCATCTATGTGGTACTGGCCTGGGTGTTCAGCTCCTACTCCTGGCCCCTGGCGATCATGACCGCCATTTTCTTTGGCCTCACCGGCGCGGTGATCGGGCACATCTTCACGGCACCGTTCGGCATCAAGTTTTCCATGTTCTCGGCCATGGGGCTGTTCGGCCTGTCCGGCATCATCGTCAACGATTCCATCGTGCTGGTGAGCTTCTACCAGCAACTGGTGGCCGAAGGCATGGAACGGTTCCAGGCCATCGTGGAGGCCTGTGTACGACGTCTGCGGGCGGTGCTGCTGACTTCCATCACCACCATTGCCGGCCTCACTCCGATCCTGTTCGAAAGCTCCCTGCAGGCACAGTTTCTCAAACCCATGGCGGTGAGCATTGTCTTCGGGCTGCTGTTCGGTACCGTACTGATCCTGTTGGTGGTACCGGCCATGCTGATGCTGATCGAGGAGCAGCGGGACCGCTTCCGGGGGATGGGCCCACGACTGGCACCGGGCAATTGGGGGGAACTGGCACGCCGGGCATGGCGTTTTGATCCTGCCTACCACCGGCAGCAGCCGGGCCCGCAAGGGCTGGGCGGCCATCTGTGGTGGGTGATGATTCTCGGCCCCTGGCTGTTACTGACCATAGTGGGCAAACTACCGCTGCTGCAGCAGGCCCTGGAGGCCGATGCCGGGCCCTTGCTGATGGCACCCACCGGGCTGCTGTGGCTGGTCATGGCCGGGCTGGGGGCCACCTTCCTGTGGCACCTGTTCCGCCGTCGCCAGCGAGCCGCCAGGCTGGCCGTATACTGGTTATTGGTGACAGGTTTGGGCAGTCTATTGATCGCGGCACTGGCACCACTGGCCGGTCCGCAGGGCAGTGAACTGGCCACTGCGTTCTGGTCCCAGGCGCGCTGGGCGCTTGTCACTGCGCTAATCGTATTGCCCTTGCTGTTGTGGAGTCGGCGCAGTGCACAGACCCTGACACGCTGACCGAAAACGGCATCATAGTGCCATAATTCGACAGCTTACCTTTTGACCAGTGACTGGTATTATTCGCGTCTGAAGAACGAAACAGACAAAAACAAAGTACCGCCGACACAAGCAGTATCGGCGCGAGGAGAGCAACATGGCCAAAATTCTTGTGGTGGATGACTCGCCGACCCAATTGACCAACCTGGTCAAGATCGTCCAGGGCGAAGGCCATGAGGTCATTACCGCCACCAATGGCATGGAAGGCATCGAGAAAGCCCGTGAGGAAAAACCCGACCTGATTCTCATGGACGTGGTGATGCCGGAACTGAACGGCTTCCAGGCCACCCGCAAAATCACCCGTGACCCGGCCACCGAACAGATTCCGGTGATCCTGGTCACCACCAAGGATCAGGAGACCGACAAGGTCTGGGGGCAGCGCCAGGGGGCGGCCGGCTACATCATCAAACCGCCCAAGGAAGCCGAGCTGATCGCCAAGATCAACGAAGTGCTGGGCTAGTCCAGCCCCGCAACATAGCCGCTTCCACAAGTCAATCTGTTAACGACCGGGATCATTGCCTATGATTTCGGTCGTTTTGTTTTACGCCTGCACGCGACATGCCTGCAGGCCGCACGCAGCCAGGAAAAGTCATGCGCAGTATTGAACAGATTATCGCCGAGGAAATCGGCTGTCAGGAACGTCAGGTGCACGCTGCCGTCGCCCTGCTCGACGACGGTGCCACCGTCCCTTTTATCGCCCGTTACCGTAAAGAAGTCACCGACGGTCTGGACGACACCCAGCTGCGTAACCTGGAAGATCGGCTGCGTTACCTGCGCGAGATGGAAGAGCGCCGCGAGGCCATCCTGAAAAGCATCGCCGAGCAGGACAAGCTCACCCCGGAACTGGAAAAGGCCATCAAGGCCGCCGACACCAAGACCCGGCTGGAAGATCTCTACCTGCCCTATAAACCCAAGCGCCGCACCCGCGCCCAGATCGCCCGGGAAGCCGGCCTGGAACCGCTGGCCGACGGTCTGCTGGACGATCCGACCCAGAACCCGGAAGAACTGGCCGCCGGCTACCTGAACGAAGAACACAAGATTGCCAGCGTCAAAGATGCCCTGGACGGCGCCAAACAGATCCTGATGGAGCGCTTCGCCGAGAACGCCGATCTGCTTACCCGCCTGCGCACCTTCCTCTGGGACAAGGCCCATATCCAGTCAAAAGTGGCGGACGGCAAGGAAAAGGAAGGCGCCAAGTTCAGCGACTATTTCGATCACAGCGAAGCCATCAAGGGCATCCCCAGTCACCGGGCCCTGGCCCTGTTCCGGGGTCGCAACGAAGGCATCCTGCATGTCTCCATGGTGCTGCCGGAAGAGCTGGAAACCGCCCAGCCGCATCCCTGCGAAGCCATGGTCACCGCGGAAACCGGCTGGCAGCATCAGGGCCGCGCCGCCGATGACTGGCTCAAGGAAGTGATGCGCTGGACCTGGAAGATCAAGCTGAACACCCACCTGGAAACCGAACTGCTGGGCCGGGTGCGCGAACTGGGCGAGGAAGAAGCCATCCAGGTATTTGCCCGCAACCTGAAGAGCCTGCTGATGGCCTCCCCGGCCGGCCCCAAGTGCACCATGGGCCTGGACCCGGGCCTGCGCACCGGGGTGAAAGTGGTGGTGGTGGATGCCACCGGCAAGCTGCTGGAACACACCACCATCTTCCCGCACCAGCCCAAGAACCAGTGGGACCAGTCTCTCTCTGCCCTGGCCGCCCTGTGCCTGAAGCACAAGGTGGAACTGATCGCCATTGGTAACGGCACCGCCAGCCGGGAGACCGACAAGCTGGCCGGCGAAGTGGTCAAGGCCAGCAAGGGCAACATCCAGAAGATCATGGTGTCCGAAGCCGGCGCCTCGGTGTATTCCGCGTCGGAAACTGCCGCCCGGGAATTCCCGGATCTGGACGTATCCTTCCGTGGCGCCGTGTCCATTGCCCGCCGCCTGCAGGACCCGCTGGCCGAGCTGGTGAAGATCGATCCGAAAGCCATCGGCGTGGGCCAGTACCAGCACGACGTGAGCCAGCTGAAGCTGTCCCGCTCCCTGGATGCGGTGGTGGAAGACTGTGTGAACTCCGTGGGGGTAGACGTGAATACCGCCAGCGCCCCGCTGCTGGCTCGCATTGCCGGCCTCAACAGCACCATCGCCGGCAACATCGTTACCTACCGGGAAAGCCACGGCGCCTTTGCCAGCCGCGCTGACCTGAAGCTGGTACCGCGCCTGGGCGACAAGACCTTCGAACAGGCCGCCGGCTTCCTGCGCATCATGGACGCCGCCAATCCGCTGGACAGTTCTTCCGTCCACCCGGAAGCCTACCCGCTGGTGGAAAAGATCGCCGAGAAACATGGCCGGCCGCTCAAGGAACTGATCGGTGATGTGCCCTTCCTGAAGAAGGTCAACGCCGCCGACTTTACCGACGACACGTTCGGCCTGCCCACGGTCACCGATATCCTCAGCGAACTGGAAAAACCCGGTCGCGATCCGCGTCCGGAATTCAAGGCTGCCGTCTTCAAGGAAGGGGTGGAAACCCTCAAGGACCTGAAGCCCTCCATGATTCTGGAAGGTACGGTGACCAACGTGACCAACTTCGGCGCCTTCGTGGATATCGGCGTGCATCAGGATGGTCTGGTTCACGTCTCCGCCCTGGCCGACAAATTCGTGGAAGACCCCCACGATGTGGTCAAGCCCGGGGATATCGTCAAGGACCTTGACGATATCCCCGGGCTTGACCACATC
>NZ_LWEJ01000208.1:0-247 GCF_001635525.1 Alcanivorax sp. HI0007 | reverse complement strand
GTTCTCCAACTTTTTTGTGAGCTGCATCCGTAACTCGATTCCCTCGAGCATCCGGATCATCGTGCAGATGACCATTATTGCCTCGCTGGTAATCGTGGTGGACCAGTTCCTCAAGGCCTACGCCTACAGCATTTCCAAGCAGCTGTCCGTGTTCGTGGGGCTGATCATCACCAACTGTATCGTGATGGGGCGTGCGGAAGCCTTCGCCATGAAGAATCCGCCGATCCCGTCCTTCCTGGATGGTGTG
>NZ_LWEJ01000207.1:0-617 GCF_001635525.1 Alcanivorax sp. HI0007 | reverse complement strand
ATCCCATGCGACAGGTTCCGTGGGGGCTGAAGCTGTTGGCCCGGAAGGTGTACATGCCCTTCAGACCGTAATCCACCTTTTCCAGGGTTTCATCCAAGGCGAACACGGAATCCACCTCCAGATTCTGGAACGTCGGCATGTAAACCTTTTCCGCACCACCGGAAAAGAAAATACGTGCTGCCAGGGCGGCGGAAGCCTTCATGTTATTGAATTCTTCCCGGTTGGGATTCCAGTGGATGGTCTTGTCACCGCTGTAGGCATCCCCGGACCATTCCACATATCCCCTGCCCTGGTCGGTGCTGAAGGCATTTACACCGGCGTAGTACTTGTAGTCTTTCATGAAGTCGATATGGGCCTTGCCCGCCTTCATGTCACCCTGAGCCGACGTTCCAGAATCTGGAGGTGGATTCCGTGTTCGCCTTGGATGAAACCCTGGAAAAGGTGGATTACGGTCTGAAGGGCATGTACACCTTCCGGGCCAACAGCTTCAGCCACCACGGAACCTGTCGCATGGGATCTGACCCCTATGAGGCGGTGGTGGCTCCCACTGGCCAGGTCTATGGCACTGCGGGGTTGTTCGTGGCGGATGCCAGCCTGATTCCGGCACCCATGACCGC
>NZ_LWEJ01000206.1:0-330 GCF_001635525.1 Alcanivorax sp. HI0007 | reverse complement strand
CCACGCCTAACAGCATAAACGCCGGGCCCTGCCCGGCGGCTGTGCGGTTTCTTTATAACAGGAGATTCCCATGATCAAAGGACTCGCGATTACTCCCCCCGTGATTGGCCGCATTAGTATTGGCCGCATGGTGGAAAAGAACGGCAAGCGTCTGCCGGAGAAAGACGACCAATTCACCATCACTACCCAGATCCAGACCCGGGAGGGCTGGCTACCGCACCCACTGGATGAGGCCCTACGCCAGGAGGTACAAGGCAAGAAGCTACGCAGCATTCCCGTCACCCTGCCCTTCAATGATCCGGACCTGAACCTGCGGGCGGAGTACACCTT
>NZ_LWEJ01000205.1:0-280 GCF_001635525.1 Alcanivorax sp. HI0007 | reverse complement strand
CCGGTGCTGTTATCAAAGCGCTCCGGGTTGGCGCTGTCAGCGCTGAATCCTGCATCCACCGGGTAGTTGAAGCAGGCATCGTGGTTGCTGAGGCTGTCGACCTTGGCCGTCATCTGGGTTACCGAGCAACGGGAAAAGCCGGTGGCGCTGGGGTCGGCAAAGCTGGACATGATATGGCCGTTGCCGCAGTAACGCTCCGGGTTGTCGACCTGGTCGGCTTCCACATTGTCGTGGTTGGCGCCGAAGTTATGGCCGATCTCATGGGCCATGACGATGGCCG
>NZ_LWEJ01000204.1:0-351 GCF_001635525.1 Alcanivorax sp. HI0007 | reverse complement strand
CAAGGTGCTGGAACAGATTGCTGATCAGATGCAGAAGAAAAAGCTGCCCATGGTCAGCGATCTGCGCGACGAATCGGATCATGAGAATCCCACGCGTCTGGTGATCACGCCGCGCTCCAACCGTGTGGATATTCCCCAGTTGATGAGCCACCTGTTTGCCACCACGGATCTGGAAAAGAATTACCGGGTCAACCTGAACATGATCGGCATCGATGGCCGGCCACAGGTGAAAAGCCTGGACATGATTCTCAACGAGTGGCTGCAGTTCCGCATGGTCACCGTGCGCCGCCGTTTGCAGCACCGTCTCGACAAGGTGCTGGAGCGCCTGCACATCCTCGAAGGCCTGCTGGT
>NZ_LWEJ01000203.1:0-209 GCF_001635525.1 Alcanivorax sp. HI0007 | reverse complement strand
CAAGGACAGTACAGTGCTCGACACTGACGCCCTGCTCAAGACTCAGCCCGCGCTACTGCAGCAATTCCCCAAGCATCGCGCTGGCAGTCGCCGGTTCCTCGTCAAACCCAACACCTGATCGTTCTCGCATCACCTCACTCAACACCCCACGCCTAACAGCATAAACGCCGGGCCCTGCCCGGCGTTTATGCTGTTAGGCGTGGGGTGTT
>NZ_LWEJ01000202.1:0-47390 GCF_001635525.1 Alcanivorax sp. HI0007 | reverse complement strand
TCGCATTCCTGCCGGCATCATTCTGATGATGCGTTCCAACGCGCGTAACTGGCGTTACTACACGGTACCCCAGAAAGCCTTGAACAACCGCCAGATCTACATCCCGCGGGGCAAGACCCTGGGTGGCTCTTCAGCGGTGAATGCCATGTGCTACACCCGCGGCCACAAGTGGGATTATGACCACTGGGCATCACTGGGAAATGAAGGCTGGAGCTTTGACGATGTCCTGCCGGTGTTCAAACGCTGTGAACACTATGAGCCCGGGGAGAGCGAATTCCACGGCACCCACGGCAAGCTCAACATTGCCGACCTGCGTTTCACCCATCCTGTCAGCCGGGCCTTTATCGAAGCCGGCGTCCAGGCGGGCCACCCCGCCACGGATGACTTCAACAACGATGTCCAGGAAGGCATGGGCATGTACAAGGTGAATCAGAAGGACGGGGAGCGTTGTGGCGTATCCCGCGCCTATCTGCACCCGGTCATGGACCGGCCCAACCTGACCATCATGACCGGCGCCCTGGTAAACCGGGTTCTGTTCGACGGCAAGCGTGCCATCGGCGTGGAAGTGGAACACAACGGCCAGATCCGCACTCTCAAGGCCGACAATGAAGTGATTCTCTCCGGCGGTGCCATCAACTCCCCACAGATTCTCAAGCTCTCCGGCGTGGGCCCGGCGGCGGAACTGGCCGAGCACAACATCCCGCTGGTGCACGAACTCCCTGGCGTGGGCGAAAACCTGCAGGATCATCCGGACGCCCTGGTGGTCCACAAGAGCTTGCGCAAGGACACCCTGAGCCTGGCGCCGGGCGCCCTGCTCACTACCGGCCTGAAAGGCTTTATCGATTTCTTCTACCGTCGCACCGGACAGCTTACCTCCAACGTGGCAGAGGCCGGCGGCTTCATCAAATCCCGTCCGGAAGAAACGATCCCGGATCTGCAGCTGCACCTGACCGCCGCCAAACTGGATAACCACGGCCTCAACCTGCTGTTCAGCATGGGCTATGGCTATTCCGGCCACGTCTGCATTTTGCGTCCCAAGAGCCGGGGCAACATCACCCTTCGCGATGCCAACCCGCGCTCCCCGGCCCTGATCGATCCGCGCTTCCTGGAACACCCGGATGACATGGAAGGCATGGTCCGCGGCGTCAAGGCCATGCGCAAGATCATGGCCCAGGATGCGCTCAACGACTGGCGGGGTGATGAAATCTTCCCCGGCAACGATGTGGAAAGCGACGAGGACATCCGTAACTTCCTGCGTCAGAAATGCGACAACATCTATCACCCGGTGGGTACCTGCAAGATGGGCAACGACGACATGGCGGTGGTCGACAGTCAGTTGCGCGTGCACGGCCTGGAAGGCCTGCGCGTCATCGATGCCTCCATCATGCCCACCCTGATCGGCGGTAACACCAATGCGCCGACGGTGATGATTGCCGAGAAAGGGGCTGACGCCATTCTCGGGGAGTAACCGCTGCAAGCCTCAAGCTACAACGCGGGCCGGGCCGTGCTAATCAGATAGCGCCCTGCCCGCGTTTTTTTGTGGTAGGTTGCCCAGCCCCTCGCCGTTGGAGCCATGCTCGCATGGCGAATAGGTTCGCAGGTTGCTCCAGATTGGGGAGAAATGCATAGACCTGTCGAGCCCTGAGATTCCTGATCGCCCAGCGGGCGATTTCCGCGCAAGCGCGGTTCGCGGCTCAAGCTCCGCTCCTACAGAGGCTTCGTAGCAATGCCAGGGTCTCGGGAATTTCCCAACCTTTGCCTATCCAAATAGCCTGGCTTTGTAGCTTTCGACTTTTCACCTTCCTGTCATCTTTCTTTTACACACTGCCTCTTTTCGAATATCGCCTGATCCGATTGGGGGGATTTATGGTGGATGAAGTATCGTCTCCGCGTGCACAGCTTGTGGAATTGTTGTGGCAGCTGAAGCAAAATTTTGATCAGGAAAACGACAGCAGCCTGCGGTTTGTTCATTTCAATACGCTTCTCAACGACCCGGCCTATCGTGCTGAAGTGATTCAGCGGGCGGTCAATAGCGAGAACAAAAAAATCCGTAACCTGGGTCTGAAACTGCAGGATGCCAATCGCGACGGCATGCTGCTACACAAGCGGCCCTCAGCTCCCGGCTCCTCGCTGCCCATCACCAACCCGGACATCGCCGAAACCCTCGGCCATTCCTCCCTTGCCAGCAGCCGCAACGCAGGATTTCACTGGATGTACGCCTGGCTGGGACTGGCTGCGATCATGCTTGGTGTGATCGGCTACTTTGCCTATCAACCTCTGCACCAGATGATTGCCGGCAAACAGGTAATAAAAGGCGCTTTATTGGGTAACCAGACATGGCATGCCGGCACCACCTGGATTCTGGATGGCATCGTCTATGTGGAAGCCGGTGCCAGCCTGACCATCGAACCCGGTACCCGTATCGAGGGCCGACCCGGTTCTGCCCTGGTGATTACCCGCGGCGCGACCCTGTTTTCCCGGGGCCAGGAGACGGCTCCCATCGTCTTTACCAGCCATCAGCCTGAGGGGAGCCGTTCAACCGGCGACTGGGGGGGGGTGGTCATGCTGGGAAGCGCGCCGGTGAACAGGGCCGACGCACAGATCGAAGGGGTACCCCACGGGGATACCCGGGGCGCCTTCGGCGGAAGCGATGCCGGCTCGTCCTGCGGCATCATGGAATATACCCGCATCGAATTCGCCGGCTTCGAGGTATATGCCAACAACGAGCTCAATGGACTCACCCTGGGCGGCTGCGGTGATGGCACCATTGTTCGCCATGTCCAGGTACATCGCGCCCTGGACGACGGCATCGAAGTGTTTGGCGGCACCGTGGACTTGCAGAACATCGTCATCACCGGTGCCGGCGACGATTCCCTGGACTGGGATATGGGGTGGCGTGGCCGGGTGCAGTTTCTCGCCATTCAGCAACATGCGGATACCGGCGATAATGCCTTTGAGGGGGACAACCAGTCCGGCAACCCGGATGCGTCTCCTGTTTCTGCCCCGACCATGTACAACGTGACCCTGATCAGTCCCCGTAGCCACGACAGATACCACCGTGCCATGACACTCAAGGCTGGCTCCGGCGGGCATTTCCACAACATCATCATCGATGGCTTCTCCGGTGAAACCATCGACCTGAAAGGCACGGAAACCGTAGCGCGCATTGAGCAGGGAGAATTGAGTTTCCAGAGCATGATGGTAAACCGGGTGGGCAGTCGCGGGCTGACCTTCTTCGACCCGGAAACCGGTGACAACGACGATGATGGTGATTTTGACGAGCGCCGTTACTTCCAGAGCAGCGCCGTGGCCGCCCAGTTTGGCACCGACCCGCTGTTGACCCGTGACGCCACCAGCGCCTCCCACCCGGACTTCGCCCCCACCTCCCGGTCTCCGGCCCGCAACGGCGCCAGCCCCATTCCCCAGGGAGAATTCTGGGACGAAGCCGCCAATTATCTGGGGGCAGTACGCCCCGGTAGCGTACAGAACTGGACCGACGGCTGGACCGCCTATCCGCTGAACTAGGAAAGCCTCTGAAAATTTCGTGGGAGCCATGCTCGCCATGGCGAAAAGCCTCAGCAACATCGAGCATGTTCGCCATGCAAGCGTGGCTCCTACAGGGAGACGGGGCGCCAGGGCCACCAGCCTAATTGGCGAAAAAACGTGCAATAACTCCTGTACACGCGTATACTCCCGCGTCCTCGCCGACGCTCGCTCGGCCCCTCCTCCCAATCCATAGGTAACACATGTCAGATTCCCGTTCCGGGTTCGCCGATTTAGGCCTGCCCGAGGTATTGCTCGCTGCGATTGCCCGCCAGGGCTTCCAGGAGCCGTCGCCGATTCAGGCGCAAGCCATCCCGCTGTTGCTCGATGGTCACGACCTGCTGGGCCAGGCACAAACTGGCACAGGTAAAACCGCCGCTTTCGCCCTGCCACTGCTGGCACGGCTGGATGCATCCCTGCGTCAACCACAAATGCTCATTCTTGCCCCCACTCGCGAACTCGCTATCCAGGTGGCCAAAGCCTGCGAAGAGTTTGCCCAGGGCATCAAAGGACTCAAGGTACTGCCGATTTATGGCGGCGGTGAATACCGTACGCAGCTCAAGGGCCTGCGTGACGGCGCCCAGGTGATTGTCGGTACTCCCGGACGTGTCATGGACCACATCGAACGTGGCTCCCTGAACCTGACCAACCTGCAGGCACTGGTACTCGACGAAGCAGATGAAATGCTCCGCATGGGCTTTATCGACGATGTGAAATGGGTACTTGAACGGACCCCGGACGACTGCCAGCTGGCATTGTTCTCCGCCACCATGCCACCGGTGATTCGCAAGGTGGCCGACCAGCATCTGAAGAACCCCAAGCTGGTACGCATCGACAATGGCGGCGCCACCACCGGCACCAGCATTCGCCAGCGTTTCTGGCCGGTCGCCGGGCTGAACAAACTGGATGCCCTGTGCCGCATTCTGGAAGCCGAAGAGCACGATGCCGTGATCGTCTTTGTGCGAACCAAACAGGCAACCCTGGAACTGGCGGATCAATTGAACCGTCGCAATTTGCGCGCAGAAGCCCTCAACGGCGACATTCCGCAGCAACAGCGAGAAAAAACCGTTCAACGGCTGAAAGACAAGCGTTTTGACCTGCTGATTGCCACGGATGTGGTGGCCCGGGGCCTGGACGTTCCGCGCATCACCCATGTGGTGAACTACGACATGCCCGGTGACCCGGAAGCCTACGTACACCGTATCGGCCGTACCGGCCGTGCCGGTCGCGAGGGTGACGCGATCCTGTTCGTTTCCCGTCGTGAGCAACACGTGCTGCGTCAGATCGAGCGCACCACCCGCCAGAGCATCGAAAAGATGACCCTGCCGTCCGTGGACGACCTGAACGCCAAGCGCATTGCCCGTTTCCAGGAGCAGCTCACCACCGTACTGGAAGGCAGCGGTCTGGACGAAACCCGCGCTCTGGTCAATCAGCTACGCGACAGCATGGATGTCAGTGACAACGACATGGCCACTGCGTTGGCGGTGATGATGTTCAAACGTGAACCGCTGATTCTGAAAGAACCGAAAATGATCAAGGAAACCCGCTCCCGTCGCGAACCGGCCCACGCTGCCGGCGGCCGCCGCGAGGATCGTGCCCCCCGTGGCAACAGGGGCAAAAGCGACAAGACCATGCGTCGCTACCGGATTCAGGTCGGCCATGACCACGGTGTCAAGCCGGGCAACATTGTTGGTGCCATCGCCAACGAAGCCAAACTGCCCAGCCGCCTGATCGGCCCGATCAAGATCCACCAGGACCACAGCACCGTGGAATTGCCGGAAGACCTGTCTCCCCGCCAGCTCCACGTGATCCGCACCGCGCGGGTCTGCCAGCGTTCTCTGGATCTGGAAGCGGTTTAAAACCGTCGCGAGGACCGAGTTGAAAGAAGCAAAAACAGTCTCCAACGGATTGCTGTTCTTCGTTTCTCGAAACTCGCTCCTCGTAACGCGTTATCAAGACCCGGAAATCCGGAAGCCCACCTTCAAACTCACCTGATAATGCCCCACCTTGCCATCCACGATATGGCCGCGGGTTTCGGTCACTTCGAACCAGTCCATCATTTTCAGGCTTTCCCTGGCAGTGGCCAGAGCGTTGTCGATGGCGTCCTCAATGCCGGTTTTCGATGAGCCAACCAGTTCCACTTTCTTGTAAACGTGATGATCGGACATTTCGCTCTCCTTTTCTGTCCTCGGTCACTTCATCTGTGACACTCAAGACCCGGGATTACAAGGGTCACCTCCATGACATTGTTTAAAGATTAATCAAAAAACCATTGAAACCGGGGCGCACTTCCCTCAAAACAGACAGGGAAAGCACTTTCCTTTCGAGAAGGAGGTCATGCGATGGATATGCACAAAATGACGCCCTGGAACTGGTTGCGCCAGGAAAGCAGCCGGGAACGGCCGTTGCCGCAACGTCAACCTCGCCATCCGCTGTTGCGTTGGGAACGAGAGTTCGACAACTGGTTTGAACAGATGCTGGGCGATATGGCCTGGACGACGCCAGCGCCCCACGCCGAACCCAGCATCCCGTTTCGTCCCAACCTGGACATTCTTGAGCGTGATGATCATTACCTGATTACCGCAGAACTCCCGGGTGTGGAAAAAAAGGATCTGCGCATCACGCTTCATCAGGACGCCCTGACCATTGCTGGTGAAAAGCAGGAGGCACTGAGCTCGGAGCGGGATGGCTATCACTACAGCGAACGCCGTTTCGGCCAGTTCCAGCGCCTGCTCAATCTACCCACCGATGCGGATGGTGAGGCCATGGAAGCGGTGTTCCACAATGGCGTGCTGTCGCTAACCATTCCCCGCCACGAACACCATGGACAAGCCAGCAAGACCATCGAGATTCATTAAGACAGGGCAACCATGACTTCCCGTAGGGTGCACTGAGCCTAAGCGAACTGCACCAATCCAACGCCCGATGGTGCAGTTCGCTTAGGCTCAGTGCACCCTACGGAAATGAAAAACTCTTTCCCGGTGCCAACCCTGTCACACGGCCGATCGTAAACCGTCGTACCATGGGCTTCCTGATCCGGAGGTTCGTGATGCGCATCGTTGTTGCCCTGCTGGTATTGTTCTCCCTGCCTTTGCACGCAGATGAAATCCGACTCAGCGATGATCTGCAGGTCTACCCGCTGACCCAACACACCTGGGTGCACCGTTCCTGGGAAGTCATTCAGGGTCAGCGCTACCCCTCCAACGGACTGATTATCGTCGAAGAGAACGCCCTCACCCTGATCGACACCGCCTGGGGAGACGCCCCCACGGCGTTGTTGTTAGACTGGATCGAACAGCAGTTCGGCAAGGTGCCGGATCGGGCCATCCTCACGCACTCCCACGACGACCGCATGGGCGGCGCCAGAACGCTGGCGGAACGGGGGATTCCCGCCTGGGCGCATCCAGCCACTCTGGCCCTCGCCCGCAACGATCCCGATACCTTTTACGATCCGGACATTCCCCTGCCCCGGCTCCTCAAGGCTTTCACGGAGCAATCACGGATCACGTTCGCTAATCTGGAACTCTATTACCCGGGCCCGGCGCACAGCCCTGACAACATCCTTGTCTGGTATGCCCGCGATGAGGTATTGATCGGCGGGTGCGCTGTAAAGGGAGGCTCGGCCACTGCTATCGGCCACGTGGAAGGCTCGGACGCCAGCCACTGGCCTGTTGCCATGGACAATGTGTTGGCTCACTACGGTGATGCCAGTATCGTCGTCCCCGGCCATGGAGACATCGGCGATGCCAGCTTGCTTACCCATACTCGTAACCTGGCCGCGCGGGCTCTGGAGAATCCGTAACGCCCTGCTAACGGGGATGTTTGTCACCGCTGCCAGTTCGGCTGCCCTGGCTGACAACGATACGGTTTTGCGTTTCGACACCCCGGTGCAAATTGACGGTGAGGCCCGCTTTGATCGCGACAGCCCGCTGCAGCCCAACGCCAGCAGCTTTCGCATCCGGGAAGCCAACACGCTCAGCAGTGACAGCGGAGAACGCTGGGCCCTGGTCACCCTGGAGAACCGGGATGGAGGCAAGCGACTGCTGCAGAACAACTATCTGGTAGCAGAATTTGCCAACGGAGAGCGGCGCCACCCTACCGGCCTGGAAGGCTCCTTTGCCGCCGGGGAATCGCAACGCAAGATGGTTTTCTTTGGCTATCACCGCTTCCCCATTCTGCGTATCTTCACGGCACGCTGAGCATTATTTTTCCGGGATCAATAACGCATCAAGAGGCTGGCGGTCCGGCCGGAACTGGTTGATGCGGGTATCTGCCTCGTAACCCAGCGACAACCCGCACAGCAACTTGTAGTTGTCTGGCAACCGGAAATGCTGCTCCAGCGGCGAGCGCCACAGCCCCAGCGCCCCCTGGGCACAGGTGCCCAGGCCCGCATCGGTGGCCGCCAACATCAGATTCTGCAGAAAGATACCGGCATCCAGCGCACTGTAGACACCCAGACCTTCATGGATAAAAACAAACAACGCGACCGGAGCATTGAAGAAACGAAAGTTGTCACGCATCTGTTCATGGCGAGCTTGTTTGTCCTGCCGTCCGATATCCAGCAACTCATAAAGCCTGCGTCCGGTAGCCACTCGGCGGGGTTGCAGATCATCGGGATAATTCACAACCGGGCGAAAATCGCCGTCGGGAATGCCGTCCTTGCGCAACCAGGCCAGCACTTTTTTTGTCATGGGGGCTTTCTGTAGCGCCGCCAGTTTGTCAAAGCGCGGAGGCAATTCCTCTCGCAGACTCTCCAGTACCTTTCCCCGGGCAATGGCGATCTGATAAGGCTGGGTATTGGACCAGCTTGGGGCCGTGGTGGCAGCGGCAAGCAGCGCTTGCAGCTGGTCATCGCTCACCGGCTGATCGGTAAAGGCACGCACACTGTGGCGAGCCCGTATCACATCACTGAATTCCATTAACGTCTCCTGTTGCTGGTCATATCATGGCAGATGCCTACAATACGCAGCCATGACCAAGTCCGTCCCTACCCTGCAACGCAGCGCCAATTTTTCCCGTTGCCGCCAATATCGCTATGCCCTGTGGCGACACTGGGGCCCCGGGGATGATTTTTTATTGCTGATCGGTCTGAATCCGTCCACTGCCGACCATCGTCAGGATGACCCGACCATCCGCCGTTGCATGGGCTTCGCCCGGGACTGGGGCTACTCCGGCCTGTGCGTGGCCAACCTGTTTGCCTACCGGGCCACCTACCCGGAGGACCTGTTTGCCACCGACAACCCGGTGGGCCCGAAAAATGACCGATGGCTGCGCAAGCTGGCCCGTCAGGCGGACCTGGTCGTCGCAGCCTGGGGCAACCATGGCCGATTCATGAACCGTGCTCGCATCGTGTCTGATCGATTACCCGCCATGCACTGCATTCGCCTCAACGGCTCCGGAGAACCGGCCCACCCGCTTTACCTGCCCAAACATCTCACCCCCACACCCTGGAAGGTCCGCGAGCCAAGCCCCCTGAGAGCCTCTGAGTAGCGCCGTCCATACTCAGCGGTTCCCTTGTCTTCACCTTCACTCCGGGCGCAAGATAATAATGATATTCGCTAACATCATGGATGACCGCCTTGGGCCCTCATACCGTCAACAATATTCGCCGTGCACGCTGGCTCGCTTACGGTGGCTTGATCCCTTTCTACGGCCTTGCCGTACTGGCCTGGATAGAGACCTGTCGAGAGTGGGCACTGCAAGGCATCGCGGCCTATGCCGCCATCATCATTGCCTTTCTGGGTGCCGTTCACTGGGGGAGAGCCCTGCAGCAATTTGACCGCGGCAATCAGTTCCCCACCTTGCTATTCGGCATCATGCCGGCGGTACTGGGCTGGTTTGCCTTGCTGCTGCCGCTGGAGTTTTCCCTGCCCATGCTGGCTGCCGGCCTGGTTTTTGTCTGGGGCACCGAGCAGATGGTGTTCACCGAAGCCTTACCCGACTGGTATCGCCACTTGCGACACCAACTGACCGCCGCCGCCGTGATTGCCGTTTTGATAGGCTGGGCCGCCACCATGATCCCCATGTTCTGATACTCCCCTCAATGCAGTTTCTCCCGCTTTTCCCTGCACCGTTTGCCGCACAAGCGTAGCCACTTCGCACCGACACAGATAGACTGATTCAAATTCACAAGGAGACGGTGATATGTCCTTGTTTCCCCGATATCGGGTCTGTCTGAGTCTGTTTGCTGCGCTTTTTTTGCTGACGCCTGTGACTGCTGCCGAGCGGCCTCTCAAGTATCAGACCGATATTCAGCCTATTTTTGAAACCAAGTGTCTGGCTTGCCACGGCTGTTACGACGCTCCCTGCCAGTTGAAACTGGAAGCCCCGGAGGGGCTGGACCGGGGCGCCAGCAAGAACAAGGTCTACAATGGTGTGCGCACCGAATCCGTGCCGCCTACCCGCCTCTTTGAAGATGCATTCACCACCGCGCAATGGCGCGACAAGGGTTTCTTTTCGGTAATCGACAGCACCCACGGTATGGAGTCATCGCTGCTCTACAACATGCTCGAGCTGGGCAGAGAGCAGCGTTTTGCCGACAACGAAAAATTACCGGATGACATGGTATTGGGGCTGAAGCGAATCAACAGCTGCCCGACTCCGGCAGAATTCGACGATTACGCCGACAAGCATCCCATGGGCGGTATGCCCCTGGCCGTCACCGGCCTCACTGACCAGGAGTTTGCTACCGTCAGAGAATGGCTGCAGCAAGGCGCTCCGCTGTCTTACCAAACGTTTTCTCTGTCAGAGGATGAGCAGCGCCAGATCCTTGCCTGGGAGAAAATGCTCAACCAGCAAGACAAGCGCCATCAACTTGTGGCTCGCTGGCTCTACGAGCATCTGTTCCTGGCCCACCTGTATTTCGGCAATGACAGTGACAGCAAACCGGCTCATTTCTTCAAGCTGTACCGCTCCAGCACCCCTCCAGGCGAGCCGGTGAAGCCCGTTGACAGCGTGCGCCCGAATGACTTGCCCCCCGAGCACTTCTGGTACCGCCTGGCACCGGTGCGCGGTAGCCTGGTCCACAAGACCCACATCACCTTTGCCCTTAACGATAAAAAACTGGCTCGCACCCGCGAACAGTTCTTTGCCGGCGACTGGGAAGTGGAAAAGCTGCCTGGTTACAGCTATGAACAACAGGCCAATCCCTTCCTGACATTTGCGAATATCCCCGCGCGAGCGCGTTATCAATTCATGCTGGATGAGGCCGAATACTTTGTGCGCACCTTTATCCGAGGTCCGGTATGCCGGGGTCAGGTGGCCACCGATGTGATACGCGACCAGTTCTGGGCCGTGTTTCAGGATCCCGATCACGACCTCTACATCACCGACGCCAATTACCGCGCCAAGGTCAGTGGTCTTCTGGGTCTGCCGGGCCAGGAAGACAATTTGCTGTCACTGGGTCCCCAGTGGCTCAAGTACAGCGAAAATCGCAATGAATACCTGAACGCCCGGCACCAGGCCTATGGTGAAAAGGACCCGCAGGGACCCACCTGGGAGAGTCTCTGGGATGGCGACGGTGAAAACCGCAACGCCCTGCTGACCATCTTCCGCCACCATGACAATGCCTCGGTGCGCAAGGGACTGATCGGGGATCTGCCCCTGACCACCTGGGTGATGGACTACCCATTGTTCGAGCGCAGCTATTACAACCTGGTCGTCAACTTTAATGTCTTTGGTTCCGTCTCCCATCAGGCCCAGACCCGCCTCTACTTCGACCTGATCCGTAATGGCGCTGAACAGAATACCCTGCGTTATTTCCCCCGTGAGCTGCGCACACCGGTGGTGGAAAGCTGGTACCAAAACACTGGCAAGCTGCGTCTGTATGTGAGCTACGCATCAGTGGATACCAAGCATCCCACCGGCATCCAGTACCAGACCCGTACCCCGGTGAATGAATTCAACGATGCCCTGTTGAAACGTTTTGCCGCCATCAACGCCCGTCCTGACCCGATCAATCGGTGCGATGGGGAAGACTGTCATCGCAATGATATTGCTGACTGGTTAAAAGCGCCGGAAACCGCGCTGGTGGGTATTGCTTCCACCCTGGCCCAGGACCTGAAAGCGGTGAACTTCATGCCCGAAGTCACCATGCTGCGCGTGGAAAATGACAACGGTGAGCGGGAGATCTATACCCTGATTCGCAATCGGGCCCACACCAATGTGGCCTTCATGCTGGGGGAGTCGCTGCGCTACCAGCCCCCGCTGGATAGCCTGACGATCTACCCCGGTGTTCTGGCCAGCTATCCCAACTTCATGTTCAACGTGAAAGCGAAGGAGGTAGAGGATTTCGTGTCCGCCATGCAGGCGATCAAGAAAGAAAAGGATTTCACGGCACTGACCGCCCGTTTCGGCATCCGACGAACCCATCCACAGTTCTGGACCTACTTCCACGACCTGACCCGCTACCTGGAAGAACACGAGCCTACCGAAGCCGGGGTCCTGGACATGAATCGCTATGAAAATCTCTAGAGACAGCTGCAAGCCTCAAGCCAGAAGCTGCAACGCGGGTTGGGCCGTGCTAATTGGATGACGCCCTGCCCGCGCTCAACGGTACGACCCGGGCTGTAGGAGCGTCGCTCGCGGCGCGATTCGGCCACCAGTGCAGCCACCTTCCCCCCGTTGGAGCCATGCTCGCATGGCGAATAGGTTTGTGGTGGCACCGGATCGGGATGGTTTGGATAGACCTGTCGAGCTCTGCGATTCCTGATCGCCCTTCGGGCCGCACGGAACTACGTGCGTTACTCCGCTGCGCTCCGTTCCTACAGCGGCTTCGTAGAAATGATAGCCGTTACCAGCTTCCCTTCCATACCCTTCATCGCCCTTAGTTACCAGGCCTTTGGCGCCAACGTGTTGCTACTTGGCCCGACCCATCGGTCACACTGGTCAATGTGACTGAGCCCCTCCGGTCCATAATCGAGTGCAAATAGACACAACAACGAGGCGAACTCTCATGGCAAAAGATGCAGTTGGTTATGCGCTGACCGCGCTTAACCGCCTGGCCAGCTCGGAAGTGCTGGACAAGATCGGCATGCGCAAGACCGTGGAACGGCTTGCCTACACGCTCACCAAAAGCGGCTTCCAGGTGCTCACCACCACGGCCCGCACCTTCAAGTCCAGCAACCAGGGCAGCAAGCCGGAACGGCTGAATGCCCCGGGCCATACCCGCGACCTGTTCGATCTGGGTATCACCGACGAGCAGCAGATGATTCGCGATAGCGTGCAGTCCTTTGCCCGCGATGTCTTGCGTGACAAGGCCGAAGAAGCGGATGCCGCCCAGAAGACCAGCGATGAGGTGATTGCCCAGGCACTGGAACTGGGCCTCAACTATTTTGCGGTACCGGAATCCCTGGGCGGCGCAGCCACCGAGCGCTCCACCGTCACCAGCATGCTGGTAGCCGAAGATCTGGCCCACGGCGACATGGGCCAGGCCGTGGCGATCCTTGCTCCCATGGGTGTGGCCAATGCCCTGACCCAGTGGGGCACCGCGCAACAGCAGGATAAATACCTGAGCACCTTCGCGGAAGAAAGCCCGCCCAAGGCCACCATTGCCGTGTGCGAGCCTTATCCGCTGTTCGACCCCATGGCACTCAAGACCACCGCCCGCAAGGACGGTGACAGCTATGTCCTCAACGGTGAAAAGTCCCTGGTGCCGCTGGCCGCCGAAGCAGAAATCTTCCTTGTGGCCGCCCAGGCCGATGACGGCCCCGCCGTGTTCATCGTGGAAGGTGGCAGCGACGGTCTGGTGGCCGGCGATGATCCTTCCATGGGCATCCGCGCCAGCGGCCAGCGTCCGCTGAAGCTGGACAATGTGCGCGTGCCGGTGGAAAACCGCCTGGGTAACGGTGATTTCGATTACCGTGCCTTTGTTGACTTGGGCACCCTGGCCTGGTGTGCACTGGCCGTTGGAACCTGTCAGTCCGTGCTCGACTATGTGGTGCCCTATTGCAACGAGCGCACCGCCTTTGGCGAGCCCATCAGTTACCGTCAGGCGGTGGCGTTCATGATTGCCGACATCGCCATCGAGCTGGATTCCATGCGCATGCTCACCTACCGCGCTGCCAGCCGTGCCGAACAGGGCAAATCCTTCCAGCGTGAGGCCCATCTGGCCCGCACCCTGGTCAAGGACAAGGCCATGAAGATCGGCACCGACGGCGTGCAATTGCTGGGCGGTCACGGCTTCACCCATGAATATCCGGTGGAGCGCTGGTACCGGGATCTGCGTGCCATCGGTGTCGCCTTCGGCGGCCTGCACCTGTAAGGAGGGAGACAACCATGAATATCGAAATTCCCAAGAAGTTCAAACCCCTGATCAACAACGCCTATCAGGTGGCCCAGAGCACCCTCCGCCCGATCTCGCGCAAATACGACCGAGGCGAGCACGAATATCCGAAAGAGCTGGATATGCTGGCGTCGGTGCTGGATGGCTTCAACGAGGGTGATCCGGCCAACTCCGCCGGCGCCGCCACCACCGGTAGCGGCAAGGTGCAGGACGACGGCAGCGTGAAAAACGGCGCCAATATGGGCGTTTGCCTGGGTGCCATGGAAATGTGCTACGGCGATACCGGCTTCCTGCTGGCCATGCCCCGCCAGGGCCTGGGCAATGCGGCCATCGCCGCGGTGGCCAACGACGAGCAACTGGAGCGCTTCAAGGGCAAGTGGGCGGCCATGGCCATCACCGAACCCAGCTGCGGCTCCGATTCCGCGGCCATTCGCACCACCGCCAAAAAGGACGGCGATCACTATGTGCTGAACGGCGAGAAGATCTATGTGACCTCCGGCTCCCGGGCCGACTGTGTGGTGGTCTGGGCATCACTGGATCCGAAACTGGGCCGCGCTGCCATCAAGTCCTTTGTGGTGGACTGGGGCACCCCGGGCATGGAACTGGCGCGTCTGGAGAAGAAGCTGGGCATCCGTGCTTCCGACACGGCGGCCATTAACTTCAATGACTGCCGCGTACCGGCAGAGAACCTGCTGGGCAGCCCGGAGATCGATACCAAGAAGGGCTTTGCCGGGGTCATGGAGACCTTCGACAACACCCGCCCGCTGGTTGCCGCCATGGCCATCGGCTGCGCCAAAGCTTCCCTGGAGCGCATCAAGGAACTGCTGAAGGACAGCATGACCTATGATTACGGCAAGCCGGTGGACAACTGCTCCGCGGTGGAAGCGGAAATCTATCGCATGGAAGCGGACTGGGAAGCGGCCTACTGGCTGGCCGTGAAAGCCGCCTGGATGGCCGATAACAAGAAGGCCAACACCCTGGAAGCCTCCATCTGCAAGGCCAAGGCCGGGCGCGTGGGCAATCAGATCACCCTGCGCTGCGTGGAACTGGCCGGTAGCATCGGCTACACCGAAGACGAACTGCTGGAAAAGTGGGCCCGCGACTCGAAGATTCTGGATATCTTCGAAGGCACCCAGCAAATCCAGCAACTGGTCATTGCCCGCCGAGTACTGGGATTGAGCTCCAAGGAACTGAAATAATCCCACTCCCGGCAGTCATGCCGACCTGAAAGCCGCACCTCCGGGTGCGGCTTTTTTGTTGCGGGTCCCCGCCCTCTCCGTCCGCGCTTCCATGTCTTTCCTATTACTCACCACGGCTTTTATCGGCCGAAATCCCTAATGCATAAAGAGACATAACGATGATGTTGCGGTGACATCGTCTGTGCCACCATCCAGGGTGCCTCTGCAAGGAGTTATGCCGAGGCTCCCTGGTCGATGGAATGTAAAAAAACACTACACCCCGGTTACAGCTTTACTGACATTGCACAACAGGTCGGGCCAGTACGCCGCAGTAAGGTGTACGTGTAACAATAAAAAGGAAGGGATCCCCATGTCAGCACTGAAACTGCATCTGCTCGGTGCCGGTCTGGCGGGCTGTATGTTGCTCGGTCAGACTGCACACGCCAACCAGCAACAGGCCACCGTCATTCTCAGTCAGAGTTGCGAATACATGCTGCTCAATACCCGTGGCGGCATGGTGCTGGTCAAGCAACTGGACGGCACCACACCCCAGGCAGGCGACACCCTGAAAGGCAATATCGTTGCCGGCGACTTCACCAAATTACAAAACACCCGGGATCAGGCGTCCATGCAGGTCTGGGTGGATCTGGTGGATCCGCACAGCAGCAAGGCCCTGAGCCAGTACGGTCGCTACTGTACCTGAGCGTAGACTCGCCTGAACGAAAAAGGCCGCCCTGTTGAGTCGGCGGCCTTGAGACAGTGCGTGCGAAAAACTCCGCCTGCACTCAGTTCCTCACGGCGTATTTACCTGCCCCCAAAAAGAAAATGGCAACTGCGGTAAACAGGAAAAAGCCCTGTAATTCCAGCGCCCAGCCTCCGGTCTTGCTCAATGCAAACAGCTCGCCCATGTGCACCAGCACCAAAGCCACCAGCATATTGCCGGCGATCAGCACTGCGCCAATACGGGTATGCACGCCCAGGATCACCATCAACGGGGCAATAATTTCACCGATAAAAACCCCATAGGCCAGAAAGCCCGGCAGACTGTGAGATGCCAGCTCCGCTGAAATCCAGCCCACCCCATGCTGCAGCTTGCTGATACCGTGCAACAACATCAGTAACCCCAGCATCAAACGCAGCACCAACTTGCCGATATCCGGATTGTTGACCATCTTTACTCCCAGTGAAGAATTTCGTTGCCCGTCATTCAACCGGTTCGTCCGGGAAAAGAAAAGTGCCATCACCCTCAATACCATTATCTTCATGGCCCATTGAGCTCTGCCACGCCCCGTCCCATACTTTCGCTTTTGCGGCGGAGAACGGGATGAGCACTTTTCGTTACTGGCAGACACCCCGCGCCGGCAATATGGCGCGGCTGACGCTGCATACCGGTAACCTGCCCGCCCTGGCGGACAACCATGTCCGCATCAAGGTCCATGCCGTCGGCCTGAACTTTGCCGATATCTTTGCCCTCACCGGGCTCTATTCCGCCACCCCGCAGGGCGCTTTTATCCCCGGCCTGGAGTTTGCTGGCGAGGTACAGGAAGTCGGCCAGCAGACACAAGGGGTTGCCGTGGGCGACCGGGTCATGGGCGTCACCCGCTTCGGTGGCTATACCTCCGTCATCGACAGCGAAGCGGATTATCTGATCCCGCTGCCCCCCCAGTGGGACTATGCCCAGGGCGCCGCCTGGCCGGCACAGACCCTGACCGCCTGGTACGCCCTCACTCACCTCGGTGCCCTGCAAGCGGACCAGCAAGTGCTGATCCACAGCGCTGCCGGTGGTGTGGGCCTGCAGGCCATGAAACTGGCACAGGCGCTGGGCGCCCGCGCCACCGGCACGGTAGGTAGCGAAGAGAAAGCGAGCTGGCTGCGGCAACAAGGGTTTGCGGATGTACTGGTACGGGAGGCAGACTTTGCCCGGCAACTGCAACGGGATGAACGACGCTTCGACCTGGTGCTGGATGCCATCGGCGGCAAGGTCCAGAGCGCCAGCTTCGACGCCCTCAATCCCATGGGTCGGCTGGTAGTTTTCGGTGCCGCCGAGTTCACTCCCAGCCACAACCGCCCCAACTACCTGAAAGCCGCCTGGCGCTATCTGCGCCGCCCCCGCTACGACGTGATGGAGATGATCAGCAGTAATCGCTCAGTACTGGCGTTCAACCTGATCTGGTTATGGGAACAGAAAGACAGGATGCAGGCGCTGCTGGAAGAATTGCAAACGATTGCCCTGCCACCGCCCCACGTAGGGCACCGCTTTGCCTTTGACGATGCCCATGGGGCATTGGCTCTGCTGCGCTCGGGGCAGTCGGTGGGCAAGGTGGTGCTGGAAACATCTAATCCCGTTGAACCGTAGGAGCTATGTTTGCATGGCGAACAGAAACCAGAAGGAAAACTATTTGTTCTTTCGGGAATCAGCGATCAGCAAGAAAATAAAAAAGCCGACGGCAATAAAATGAAATAAGGCCACCCAACCAAAACCCATATTTTGGGCCACCTCAAAGATCCAAAGAGAACTCCTCCTCTGAGATAATGGTTCATCAGGCTCACTAAAATAATACAGCCCCTGCACCAAGCCAAAAAAAGAGATCACCAAATAGCCAAATTGCCTGGCGGCCAACGATTTCACTTACCTTTCCCTGCCATTCCTTGGCGCTTTTATGAATTTGCAGTAAATATTATCTATTTTCTCTCGTAGGATCGTCGTCAGCGACACTCTTACGGGAAAAGCTGGCGGATCTGTTCAGCACTGGTGGGACGCACCACACGGTCTATTTCCTGACCGTCACGAACCAGAATCAGCGTGGGCCACAGTTTGACTCGGTAACTACGCCCCAGGGGACGGCCCGGGCCATCGGCAATCTTTTCGTGGTTCACCTCTGCTCGGGAGGCCAGGACGGTTTCAATGTCCTTCTGGGCCGCGATGCAGTAACCGCACCAGTTGGCACCGAACTCCAGCACCCAGGTGCCCGACCGTTGCTCCACGGCGTCGCGGCTGAGAGTTTCCTCTTCGTAGGTCTTCACATAACTCATTTCATAATTGCTCGCGCAGAAATTCCACAAAGGCCCGCACCTTGGCCGGGGTATGCCGCCCCGGCGGGTAGACCGCGTAAATGCCACCTCCGGGAAGATCCCAGTCAGGCAGAACTCTTTCCAGCTCGCCCCGCGCCAGTGCTTCTGCGGCAATGGAGTCCGCCAGCACCGACAGGCCCGCCTGTTGCAGCAGCAACTGCTTGGTCACTGCCGTGGTGTTGGCTTTCAGAGCCCCCTGCATGCGTACTGTGCAACGCTCGTCTGCCCGGGAAAAAGTCCAGGTCAACGGTGACGGTAAAGGAGTAAACGTCACCCAGGGCAAGGCAGCCAGATCCCGGGGATGACTGACCGGCCCATGGTTTGCCATGAAGGCCGGCGACGCCACCAGAAACTGCTCGAACTCGCCCAGGCGAGTGGCGCGCAGGGACGAATCCTTCAACCAGCCCAGGCGAATGGCCAGGTCGATACCTTCTTTGACCATGTCCGCCACGCTGTCACCGGTTCGCAACTCGATCTCCAGTTGCGGATGACACTCACTGAAAGCCACCACCGCCGGCGCCACCACCTGGGCCGCGAAATCCTCCGGCGCGGTAATGCGCAACTCTCCCTGCAGGGTCTGCTGGTCGGTCTCCACCTGATCCAGCAAGCCTTCCAGCTCGGCAAACAGGGGCGTCAGCCCGGCCAGCAGCCGCTCACCGGCTTCGGTGAGCTGCACCTGGCGGGTTGTGCGTGTCACTAGCGCCACGCCCAGGCGCTGCTCCAGCCGCTTGATGGACAGGCTGACCTTGCTCTTGTTGCACCCCAGCTGTTCCGCCGCGCCGGTAAAGCTGCCCGCCCGGGCCAGCGCCAAAAACAGGGGCAAGGCATTAAGATCGTATTCCGCTTCCACGCCAGTCTCACTGTTTAGAAATCAACAACACTGATTTACTTATTAGGCTATTTTTCCAATCAGTGCAAATGCCGATACTGCTCGAAACACATCGAATCAGGAGATACCCCATGAAGATTGTATTGATCGGTGCCAGCGGTTTTATCGGTTCAGCGCTGCGCGAAGAAGCCCTGGATCGCGGCCATCAGGTGACCGCCCTGGTCAGTCACCCGAAAAAGCTGAATGCCACGGCCACCAACCTGAGCGTCAAACAGGTAGACGTACAGAACACCGCGCAACTGACTGAAGCGCTCACCGGCGCAGAGGTGGTTATCAGCTCCTTCAGCGGCCACGCCCAGGACGATATCCGTGGCTACTATGTGCAGGGGGTGAAATCCATTATCGCGGCAGTGAAAGCCGCTGACGTGCCTCGCCTGGTGATCGTGGGCGGGGCCGGATCCCTGCGGGTAGCGGCGGACACACGGTTGATCGACACCCCGGCCTTCCCGGAGGAGTACAAAGCCACCGCTCTGGGCGCCCAGGATGCCCTGGCCCTGCTGCAGGCAGAGTCAGCATTGAACTGGACCATGCTGTCGCCGGCAGCGGAAATCTTCCCCGGTGAGCGCACCGGTCAGTTCCGTTTGGGCCAGGATGATCTGCTGGTGGATGACCAGGGCAACAGCCGGATTTCTGTACAGGATTATGCGGTGGCACTACTGGATGAAGTGGACCATCCGCAACATGAACGTCAGCGTTTCACCCTGGCCTACTGAAAACTGAAAAGCGGAGCGGTAACGACCACCGCTCCCCTTCCGGCTTTCTTTTATGGTTAGATGCGGAAAACGGCAGAAAACGGATAGCCCTGTGACTGAACAACCGGTAATCACCGAGACCCTCGACGACCTTTTCATCATCACCCTCAACCGCCCCGAAAAGCGTAACGCGGTGGATCGCCCCACTGCGGATGCGTTACGAACCGCCTTCGAGACCTTTGAACGCAACGCTGACCTCAAGGTGGCTATTCTCACCGGCGCCGGTGGCAACTTCTGTGCCGGCGCCGATCTGTCCGCCCTGTCGGATCCGCAACGACGCAATGAGATCGATGAAACCGGCAGCGGCCCCGGGCCCATGGGACCCACCCGCATGCTGCTGAGCAAACCGGTAATTGCCGCTGTCAGCGGCTTTGCCGTGGCCGGCGGCCTGGAGTTGGCGCTGCTGTGTGACTTGCGGGTGGTGGAGACGTCAGCCACTTTCGGCGTCTTCTGCCGACGCTGGGGGGTCCCTCTGATCGATGGCGGTACCGTGCGTTTGCCACGCCTGATCGGCCATAGCCGGGCCATGGACATGATTCTCACCGGCAGGCCGGTGGCCGCCGATGAAGCGTTGCAGATTGGACTGGCCAACCGGGTGGTCGCCGACCGCATGGCGCTGGATGAAGCCATTGCCCTGGCCCGACAAATCGCCGCCTTCCCGCAACACTGCCTGCAGGCTGACCGGCTTTCTGCCTATCGACAATGGGATCTGCCCCAGGAGGAAGCCTTGCGTCAGGAAGGCGCTGGCGGATATCCGGTTGTGTTCGAAGAAGCCATCGGTGGCGCCGAACGTTTCCGGCAAGGCGCCGGCCGACATGGGAAATTTGAAGAGTGAGTTTTGTGGAATGACCACCCTGGCAGTGAAATACTAGCAGCCGATCCGGTTGCTCTGGCCAAGGTTCGCCATGCAAGCATAGCTCCTACAGCGCCATCAGCGCTTTTGCAGAAATGAAACGCGGGCACAGCCTGGCAGTTTTAAACACCAGACTCGCCCGCGCTTTTTTACTTTCAACTTTGAACGTTCAACTCAACCGAATCAGCGAATCACCACGAAGAACACACCACCGTTACGATTGACCCGCAACAGCAGAGTGCCATCCTTGTCGTCGATGGCATTACGCAGTTCCGCCGTATTCTGCACATCCTGACGGTTGGCATTGATGATCACGTCACCCCGGCGCAGACCCGCGCGCCAGGCCGGTGAACCCTGCTTCACCTCATCCACCAGCACGCCGCTTTCAGCATGTTGCAACTCGCCTTTACGCAGGTCCCGGAGGCTGGCGCCCTCCAGATACTTGGAAACGGTCTCACCGCTGGATGCCTGCTCGGAGGACTCGCTGATCACCGCAGTCATCTCGCGCTTTTTGCCATCACGCAGCACCGTCAGCTTCACCTTCTCGCCTACCGGCGCCATGCCGACCTTGTTACGCAGATCCGCGGCACGCTTCACCGGACGGTCATCCACGGCAATCACCACATCGCCGCTTTTGATACCCGCTTTTTCCGCCGCGCTCTCTTCCATTACCTGAGTGATGACCACCCCACTCTTGCGCTTGACCCCGAAGGCTTCCGCCAACTCGCTGGTGAGGTCCTGGATGGTCACCCCCAGCACGCCGCGGCGCACTTCGCCATGCTCAATCAACTGATGCATCACGTTCTCGGCCATTTCCGTGGGGATGGCAAAGCCGATGCCCACATTGCCGCCGGCGGGGGCAATAATGGCAGTATTGATCCCCACCAGTTCGCCATTCAGGTTGACCAGGGCCCCACCGGAGTTACCCGGGTTGATGGAGGCATCGGTCTGGATAAAGCTTTCATAGCCTTCAATGCCCAGGCCGGTCCGGCCCAGCGCGGAGACGATGCCACTGGTGACGGTCTGCCCCAACCCGAACGGGTTGCCGATGGCCACCACAAAATCACCGACCCGCAGCCCCGTGGAATCGGCAATGGCAATCTGAGTGAGATCCTCGGCAGATTCCAGCTTGAGCACTGCCAGGTCCACTTCCTCATCGGTACCCACCAGCTCGGCGGACAACTCACGACCATCGGTGAGGGTCACCTCGATGGAGTCCGCGTTCTTGACCACATGGGCATTGGTCAGTACGTAGCCCTCCCTGGCATCCACGATAACGCCGGAGCCAGCACTGGCGGCACGGCGCTCCCGTTGCTGGTGCTCGGGGATATTGAAAAAGCGACGGAAAAAAGGATCTTCCATCAATGGATTTCGGGCAGTGCGGATCCGCGTTTCGATGGCGATATTGACCACCGCCGGGGAAGTTTTTTCCAGCATCGGCGCCAACGATGGCAGCGCCTGGCCGTCACCCGTAGCCGATGGCAACGCCGCCCGGGCCGGGGAAAAGGCGATGACACAGAGTGTCAGCATCCAGACAGCAGGGTATAGCGGATTCTTGGAATTCAACAACGTCGTTCCTCCTGTATTGAGAAAACACACCAAAAGCGACTTACAACGGTGGAGGCCTTCCCTCCTCCCTACGGCAGATGCAGGGGCCGCCGGGGCGGATAGCTACGCCGTACAGCTCTTCTGACATTGCTTCATGGCGACGGTTCCGAGGCAAACACTCGTACCCCGTTATACTCGCTGGATTCTCCCAGATCCGGCCAGGTACAGGACTGCCACTGGCCCAGCAGCCGGTAACCGGGCGGATTCAGGTCCGGCACCCGGGAGTCGGCCAGCAGCACCTGACTGGCCTGCTGGAAGCGGGCCAGCAGGGGCAGATTCTCCCGGTCGTAAAGGATATCCGCCGCGGTCACCAGATCCGCCACCGCCAGGGCACTGTCCAGATCCTGGCTGAGTTCCAGATTCACCCGGTTTTCCGCCGCATTCAGGGCGGTGGCCGTAAGTGCATCCTGGTCCAGATCACAGGCAATCACCCGACTGGCGCCGGCCATCGCCGCGGCAATCGCCACCACCCCGGAGCCCGGCCCCACATCCACGACACAGCGCCCTTGTACCCACTGCGGGTTCGCGAGCAGAAATTCCGCCAGCACCTGACCGGATGCCCAGCAAAACGACCAGTACGGCGGCTCTTCCATGATCGCGTTGACGATTTGCGGGTCCAGCGCCTGTTCGGGAAACAGCTCATCCAGCAGCCACAAACGGATTTGCGGTGTCTTCGGCAAAGCCTGGCAGGACAGGGATACCGCCGGTAATACGCGGTGGAGCCGTTCATGCAAGGCGTCAAGGCCTACTCTTTCCTGATTGCTTGTCATACCCTAGGGCCTTGTTTCGCCAATCCAAATTGTCCAAGAGAATAACAAAATGACCGGCAGACAGGCATGGATCGGTCTCACCGCCCTTCTCCTCACTCTGGTGAGCCCATTACAGGCACGGGAAATCTGGACCGAGGGGGTCCCCGATCCCTACTTCGAGCATTTCCTGGATTTCTACAAGGCGGACCCCAGTGCCATGGGCCGCTGGGCCTCCGGCCTGCGCAACATTTCCACCGATCAGCTTGATCGCACCCTGAAAGCCCTGGATACCACCCAGTTCACCTACCTCTACCCCATGGAGATGAAGGGCTTCCAGCTGGCCAGACATAACGGCATCCCCACCGGGGAATTGTCACTGATGGCGGTGCGGGCGGGCAAACTGGTTCCGATTCCTTTCCAGATCGACGAATTCGACAAGACCGGCCTGATCTGGATCGAGGGTCACAATGATCACAAGCCGGAGGGCAAACCCGGCATCTTCGATGATTTCGATGAGCTGGCCTTCATGTTTCGCGATGGCGGCTGGGACCGTTTTGATCCCCGGCAACATTCACTGAAAGAAGGCAGGATGCTGGAGGAAATCCGCCTGGATTCCCCCCGCAACCAGCCCCGCTATATTTACCTGGTGCGTAACAACAGCGAGCGCTCACGGGCGGACTATGTGCAGGTGGACCTGGACAAGGGCCGTATCGAGACCACACTGATGCAGATGGACTACGAGCCCAAGGATTTCACCCAGATCAAGGGTATGTCCCCCCGGCTGGGTCCACACAAGGACGAAAATGTCATCGACAACATTTACGTCAACATCAGTACCGGCATTTTCAACCAGAACCTGCGGGTGGATCTGGATACCCGCAAGAACATCAAGGCCACTCCCATTGCCGTCAAGGACGGACCGGTGCGGGCATCCATCCTGGTCAAGGCCCGCATCTGGTATGCCTACCTGCCGACGTTTTTCAGCCAGAAATTCCAGGTGGATTTTTACGAGCAGTCGGTGACGATTCCCTCCCGTTTTGCCATCGGCAGCGTCAAGGTATTGAAGTTTTTCATGATGTTCCTGCGCGAACCCCGCATTCACTTCGCCATCGATTTTCACAATCTGGATGGCGCCCGCATTACCTATGATTCCGTGTATGGCAAAGGCCAGTACGGCACCGTGGATGGCGAGATGAGTGATTTCGAGCGGACTCTTGGCGCTACCCGCCTACCCGGCGACTGGCTGCATATGGACTCCAATCAGGGTTGGGAAATGTTTTTCAGCAACCACATGCCGGTGGTGCCTGATGGGTTATTCGATGCTTTCCTCAACGGCATGACCATGAACATGTTCTATGAGGACGACAAGGCAAGCATCACCGATTATGAACGTCATCCGGGGGCAACCCCACGACTGGGTTTTGAAAGCGAAGGCATGCCAGCCACGGTCATTGATCTGATGGGTGCTATCCCCAAACTGGATTATCTGGACATGGACAGTCTGGGCGAGGCGATTCTGGCGTTGGCGGACGCAGAGGATGATGGCGCCTTTAAAAAATACGATGAGGTAGTCAATCAGCGCTTGCGAGAACTGAAGAAGGAGGATCGTTTTGCTTCAGTGGATGATCTGGCTGATGCCTTCCTGGCCGACCTTAACCGGATGAACTTTTCCGGTATTGCCCGTGATGATTTAAACCGGCTCATGCGTCAGGCCATGCTGGACACCATCAAGCACGTGGATCAGGTGCACCATGGCAAGGTTCTGCAGCGCATGGTTGAACTGGCCAAGGAGAGCAACATCGATATTCGCCGGCTACGATACGCCACCATGGACAACACCCTGTGGTTCCCGGCCTGGGTAGGCGAAGGCGGTGCCGCCGATTTCCACTGGCAGGTCAGTCATGCCCCGGTGGCCAAACCGGTGACAAGCGACGCGGTGGCCGTTTCAGGAGAGGACACCGCCAAGGACAAACAATAGCGAACAACCGCGCGCGGATTTCATTGAAAATGGATAACGCACGGAATCTCTCCTCCTTGCCCACACCCAAGGGCCGCGCCAGGATATTGCGCGCGGCCTTGGGGTTTCCGGTCCATTCACGACGTTGATCGCGTCGTTATCAATGACAGTCCTGATCCTTCTTCTTGAGCAGCGCGGAAAGTGCGGCACTATCTTTCACCTGCCCCTCGTCATCCAGCTCCGGGTAGGCAATGCCCTCGGCATCGCAAAGGCGGGCAATTTTTTCATGCCCCCAGCGGAACAGCAGCTCGTGGTAGCGGGCCGGATCAATGCGAGGCTGATCATAGAACCCTTTCGCCCGGCGCTGCTCGCAGGCTTCCGCCAGAATAATGGCTGCTGCCACACTCACGTTGAAGGATTCCACCATGCCCATCATCGGAATGATCACATGCTGATCCACCGCCGCCGCCGCCTCATCGCTGACGCCAAACTTTTCCGTGCCCAGCAACAACGCCGTGGGCCGGGTGAAATCCACCTCGCGATACGGGACGGCGGTATCGGATAGATGCGCCGCCAACACCTGCACCCCCTGACCCTGCAATTCACGAATCACACTGCCGCTTTCGTCCCGCTTGTGCACCTTTACCCAGCGCTGGGAGCCCATGGCAGTGCCAGCAGCCATCCGCGCCCGGTTATTGGGCAAGATCGCGTGCACATCAAGAATCCCCACCGCATCGCAGGTGCGCACAATGGCAGCAATATTATGGGGTTTGTGGACGCCATCCATGATCACGGTGAGATCAGGCTGGCGACGGTCCAGGGTGTCGCAAATACGGCGATAGCGTTCCGGGGTCATGGGCTTTCCTCGTGGCTGGCCGCGGATTGTATAGGCTGCGGGCGAGCAGGCAAAATCCGGCGCCCGAGCCCCATGCCTTAACGCTTGCCGAGACTGACCTTAAATCATTCGTTGCGAGCATTTTGGACACTACCACGGGGCTTTCAATCCGCTAGGCTTATGCTCCAGAAAACCGCAATCTTCGGAGGTTCCATGCCCGAGACTCCATCCCGCCGCCTGCCCCTGGACGGTGTCCGTGTTATCGAGCTGGGCCAGCTGCTGGCTGGCCCTTTTACCGGCACCCTGCTGGCCTATTTCGGTGCCGATGTGGTGAAGGTGGAACCCCCTGGCGGTGACCCCATTCGTGGCTGGCGCAAGCTGGACGAGGACGGTACCTCGTACTGGTGGCGCAGCCTGGGGCGCAACAAGAAATCCGTGACCCTGGATCTGAAGTCCGAGCAGGGCAAGGGACTGGTGCGCAAGCTGATGAGCAGCGCGGATGTGGTGATCGAGAACTTCCGCCCCGGCACCATGGAAAACTGGGGCCTGGGCCCGGACAGCTTTGCCGATGACAACCCGGGGCTTATCTACACGCGCATTTCCGGCTACGGCCAGACCGGACCCTACGCCAGCAAGCCCGGCTATGCCTCGGTGTGTGAGGGCATTGGCGGCCTGCGATATGTCAATGGTTTTCCCGGCGAGCGCCCGGTGCGCCCCAATCTCTCCCTGGGCGACACCATTGCCGGCCTGCACGCGGCCCTGGGGATTCTGCTGGCTCTGTTTGAACGGCAGCAAAGCGACAAGGGCCAGGTGGTGGACGTGGCCCTGTATGAATCCGTCTTCAACCTGCTGGAGGGCGTGATCCCGGAATTTGATGGTGCCGGGGTCATCCGCGAACCGGCAGGCTCCACCGTCACCGGTATCGTGCCCACCAATACCTACCGCTGCGCGGATGGCAAGTTTGTGGTGATTGGTGGCAATGGCGATTCCATCTTTAAACGGCTAATGACCACCGCCGGCCGACCGGACATGGCAGACAATCCGGCCATGGCCAGCAACGCCGGACGGGTGGAACACGAGGCTGAGATTGATAGTGCTCTTGATAGCTGGTGTCGCAGCCTGCCCAGCGAGCAAGTCCTGACTCTGCTGGAGGAAGCCCGGGTCCCGGCAGGTCCCATCTACTCGGTTTCCGATATGTTCAACGATCCCCACTTCCAGGCCAGGGGCCTGTTCCAGCAGGTGGAAATCAACGGTAAACCTCTCAAGGTCCCCGCCATCACTCCGCGCCTGACCGACACCCCCGGGGAAACCCGCTGGCCGGGCGGCGAAGTCGGCAGTCATAATGAGGCGGTATTGCGTGAGGAGTTGGGGCTGAGCGACGAGGAGTTTGCGGCGTTGAAGGCGGACGGGGTGATCGGGTAGGAGAGCAGTTGAAAGTTCAAAGTTTAAACGCGGTGATGGCCTTCCCTGACAACAAGGGCGAACGCTTTCAGGAAACACGGATGTAGGAGCGCCACTTGAGGCGCGAATTACCCCCCGTGGCTGTTCGCGCCTCAAGCGGCGCTCCCAAAGTAGCTTAGTAGAAGATCTCTTCCTGCAGAGAAACGCGGCCACCCTGCTCTCCGTTTGGCAACGAACATCAACCGCGTTTCAACTTTGAACGTTAAACTTTCAACTCACGCCTTTTGCTCAACTGCGCATACAGATTATCCATCACCCGAAAGGCAATATGCCGCGCCCGGTCGGTATAGGGGCCGGCGAAACGGCCGTCGAGATTATTCATGAAATGCTGCAGCCAGCGTTCATGATGCTCGCCGGTCAGGGACTGCTTGTCATCCAGGGCCCGGTGCTTGGCCATCATGTGACGCCGGTATTCCCGCTCCCCCAGCAGCATCTTGTACCAGTACTGGCAGATGATGGGCAGATGCTGCTGCAGATCAATGGCAGCCACATCCAGGAACATGGGCGCCATCACCGGATCATCCAGCAACCGGCGATAAAAGCCATGGACCATGGCATCGATATTCTCCCGACAATCCAGATCGGCCAGCGCGCTGTCTTGCTGCGGGGAAGTGCCGGGTTGAAAGTGCTGAACAACGGTCATTGCAATATTTTTGGCTCATGGGTTCCCGGCACCTGCCGCGCTGAAGCATCAGGCCGGGAGCGTGATGGGATGCCTTACCAGTCGATACGACGGGTGAGGATGTCCTTGTACATGACAAAGTCACCCATCAGGCTGTACCAGGGGTGCTTGAAGGTAGCCGGGCGATTTTTCTCGAAAAAGTAATGCCCCACCCAGGCAAAGCCATAACCCACCACTGGCAGGGCAAACAGCCACCAGGCACTCAGGGCGCCGACAACGATGGCCGCCAGCAACACCAGCAATAGCGTGGTGCCGACCACATGTAACCGGCGGCAAGTGGGGTTACCATGCTCCTGCAGGTAATAGGGGTAAAATTCAGCGAAACTCTGAAAATCGGACTGCTTGATGGTATTCACGTAACCTCCTGAAAATGCTTCTGTTATTCTGGGTATCACGCCCTTAATCCTGCAAGGATCATGGGACAAAATCTTGTAACCTGCGGCTAGCCCCTGCGGCTCACCGCCATTGTACCGCAGTGACCTCTGCCCGCACGGCCAAAACATTGTGATCTGGCGCCATGAGGATGGCACGGGTGGCCATTGCAGGACCGCCTGCCACGTGGACAATGTCGTCCTTTCACAATAAACATCACGTCGACATATATCCCGTCATTTCGGGCCCGACACGACCTGTTATTCGAGATCCTTATGGCTTTACGTCCCCGCATCAACCGAATGCTCAGCGCCCACGGCACCCCTATTCCCCGCAGCCTGGATGGCCTGATCCGCCAGGGACAGGAAGCCCTGCCGGAGAAAACCGGCATGGGATCCGAGCAGGTAGAAGCCATCTGGCGGGCCACTCGCAAACTCTACCGGGGTGGTATGAGCCCGGCCATCAGCCTGTGCCTGCGACGCCATGGGGAAATCATGCTGGACCGCAGCATCGGCTATGCCGACCCGGAGAGCCAGCGAATCATGACCCCGGACACCCCGGTCTGCCTGTTTTCCGCTTCCAAGGTGGTGGCCGCCATGATGGTCCATCATCTGGTGGAAACCGGGCAGCTGGACCTGGACGACCCCGTCACTCGCTACCTGCCCAAATATGGGCAGAACGGCAAGGGGCGCACAACCATCCGCCACTTACTGACCCATCAGGCCGGTATCCCCCGCCCCCCTGCCCAGGTGGAACCGGACATTCTTTACCGCCCCCAGGAAATCATCGATCTGCTGTGTGCGGCCAAACCTTCTGGTCTCAACAATCAGGCCTACCATGCCATTACCGCCGGCTTTATCCTCGGCGCCATTGTCGAGGCGGTTACCGGCGAGGATCTTAATGCCACCCTGGATCGGGTAATTCGCCAGCCCATGGGCATGAAATACTTTACCTTTGGTCAGACCGGCCCGGAACGTGCTCGGGATGTATCCACTGGCGTGCCCATGAAACTGGTGGATTTGTTTCTGACCTATGCGGTGGGAGGCAGCATCGATGAGGTAGTGGAAGTCACCAATGATGACCGCTTTCAGGGCATCATCGTGCCGGCAGGTAACCTCTATGCCACCGCCGAAGAAGCCAGTCGATTTTTTCAGATGCTTCTCAATGACGGGTATTACGAAGGTCAGCAAATATTCAAACCGGAAACCGTGGCTCGCGCTCTGCAGCCGGCCTATCACCGCCCGCGCTTCGATCGCAGCCTGTTTCTCCCCCTGAATTTCTCCAGCGGCTTCATGCTGGGAAATCGGGGCATGGGTATGTTCGGCCCGGGCGCTCCCCGCGCCTTCGGTCACCTTGGCTTTATCAGCATCTATTGCTGGGCGGATCCCCAGCGGGCACTGAGTGGTGCACTGTTGACCACTGGCAAGGGCGTGGTCGGTCCACACCTTCCCGCCCTCTTTGGCCTGCAGCACACCATCAACCGCCATACCCGTCTGCGCGAGGGCAATTCACCCGTCACTGCCTGAAGGACTCGGGAATCGGCATACCCCGCTGGCACTGGGTACAGGTGACAACCGTACCCAGATGCCTGGCTCGCCCGGCCTCACTGGTGACCCAGGGACGGTTCATAAACGGAGGCTGATGGCGAACATGCTGGCGATGACCGCATGACAGGACCATTACCCAGTCCTGAGATTCATCCTGAATAAAAGCGGTCACTGTGACTGGCTTGCTCATTATCTCACCCAAAAAAATGCCCGCTGATGCGGGCATTTTTCTTTTCTTGTGGTTTGCTGGGGCAATCAAGCCGCCTTGAGAGACTTCAGCCGCTTACTCTCTGCGGAGAGCCCCATGTACAGGCTGACGCACATCAGCAATAGCACAAACGTGAACGGCAACCCCGTCGCCACAGAGCCTGACTGCAAGGCTTTCAGCGCTTCCTTGCCACCGCCGTAAAGCAGTGCACCGGCAATAACACCTTCCATCACGGCCCAAAATACCCGCTGAGGCACGGGTGCATCCAGCTTGCCACCAGCCGTAATGGAGTCAATCACCAATGAACCAGAATCCGAAGAGGTCACAAAGAAGACCAGCACCAACGTGATTGCCAGGAAGGAAATGATGCCGGACCACGGCAAGTTCTCCAGCATCTGGAAAAATGCCAGGGACACATCACCAATGCCATTGGCCAGTTCGCCCACGCCATTCACTGCCTGATCCAGACCCGTGCCACCAAACGTGGACATCCAGATAATGGTGATGACCGTCGGCACCAACAGTACAGCGGTGACGAACTCTCTTACGGTACGGCCTTTGGAAATACGCGCAATGAACATACCGACGAAAGGTGACCAGGAAATCCACCAGGCCCAGTAGAACACGGTCCAACCATGAAACCAGGTGTCATCTTCACGGCCAACCCAGTTACTCAGCGGAATGATATTGGACAGGTAATCCACTGCTGTTGTGCCAAACCCGGTAATGATAAGCATCGTTGGGCCTGCAACAATCACGAAGAACAGCAGGAAAAGCGCCAACGTCATGTTGATGTTACTGAGTAGTTTGACGCCGCCATCAAGACCCCGCATCACGGATATCACTGCAATTGACGTCACGCCGAAGATGACCGCCAGCTGCATATTGATCGCATTGGGCGTATCGAACAGGAAGTGCAAGCCCCCCGAAGCCTGCTGTGCGCCCAAGCCGAGGGACGTGGCCAGACCAAAAATGGTGGCAACGACCGCAAGCGTATCAATGATATGACCTGGCCAGCCCCAGCAGCGCTCCCCCAAAAGAGGATAGAAGGCGGAGCGGATAGTCAGCGGCATTCCCTTGTTATAGGCAAAGAATGCCAGGGACAGGGCTACCACCGCATAGATGGACCACGGATGGAGACCCCAGTGATACATGGTTGCGCCCATGGCCAAGTGCCTGGCCTCTTCCGTATTGGGCGCCACACTCAGCGGCGTTCCGTACCAATCCGTATAATAGGCCACAGGCTCTGCCACACTCCAGAACATCAAACCGATACCCATACCCGCCGCAAACAACATGGCGAACCAGGAAAGGGTGGAAAATTCCGGTTTGGCTTTCTGGCCACCCAGGCGAATTTTGCCGGTGGGCATCACGGCTATGGCAATACAGAACAAGACAAAGATATTGCCACTGACCATGAACAACCAGTCGAAATGTTCGATGGCCCACGCCTTGGCGCCATTAAGCATGCCGTTGGCACTCTCCGGGAATGCCAGGGTGCCGACAACAAAGGCAATCACCAGTACGGCACTGATAAAGAAAACAGGATTGTGCAGATCCATCCCCAGGACCTGCACATTATCCTGGCCGACATCATAGTCGGTCTCGTAATCAATACTCATGTTAGCTCCGTATTCCGTCTTGCTTCAGGGTGCGCAGTGAATGCCGCAACTCACAGCCAGTCGGTCCGGACGATGTCAGGGTTGCTTCCCCGAAACATGCACTCCTCAAAAGGCACTTCATCATCTGAACCCGAGTAGGCGGCCCCGCAGGGCCGCTACCGGCAATCAGAAATAAAAATCAAACGAGGCGTAGACGGCGCGGAAATCCGCTTCGTAAATGTCGCCATTACGATCTACATCCCCATCAGACCACAGATATTCCAGATACAGCCAACCCGGGCCGTACTTGTAGCTGACACCGGGTGCGTAGAACTCCACATCGTCGGCGTTGTTGCCGCGGGTATCGGTGCTTGCCACACCCGCGTCCAGGTAATAGCTCCAGCGATTCTGGTTGTAAATCAGCTGAGCCATGTGCACCTGGGTTTCCACTTCTTCATCGGCTGGGGCAGCTACGCCCGCCAGAAAGGCATCCATGCCGCCGAAATCGCGCATGGTATCGATGAACTGATAACGGGCTGTGAAGTCATTCATGGTGAAGGTGTAGTGCAGATTCAGCGCTTCATGATCACCCTCATCATCCCGTGCTTTGGCCTCAGCCGCAGTCAGGTCCTGCAAACGCCCTTTCTGGTAGGAGAGCCCTACGGTGTGGCCATCCATGAAATTCCAGTCACCATTGACCACACCGGTCTTGATTTTGCGGTAGGACGTGGCGCTACCCCAGTGACCGTTGTCATCCACGGTATCGGTACTGGTTTCACCCCAGTCATCCTGGTGGTAGTAGGCCACATCGTAGCTGAAGGCATTCAGTGAAGAGCTGAGCTTGAAGCCCACATCCATCTGATCGCCGTAACCCCCCAACACCCCTTCACCGGGCCAGAAGTTGACGGTTTTCCAGCCGAAAGGAACCTGGCTTTTCCCCACTGTGAGCAAGGTTTCGTCGTCAAACTCGTAACCAATCCATGCCTTGTGCATGGTGAAGGTATCACCGGAGTTGTTGTTGGCCGGATCGGTGAAACCGCCGGTGCCAATGCGGCCTTCTGCACTGAAGCGCCAGGGCCCATGGGAGCCATCGTCATTGGCATAGAGAATCAGGGCAGGATCCGCGAAGTTACCCCCGGTGGTGTTATCCAGATCTTCATCAAAGGCGGACGATGGACCGGAAAAATCGGAGTCCGTGACATATTGATAAACCCACCAGACACCAGCGCTGAGCTCGGCCCCCGCATGGGCATTGAGTGGAATGGACGCAGCAAGCAGACAGCTCAGGTAGCCAGTGCGCTTTGCAAAAGCACGCTTATTCATTTAACGCTCCCTTCTCTGATTTTCTTTACAGACTAAATATTGACCAAGCAAAGTCAAATCACCGGGTGATACCCGATTGTGTGCAGACACAAAAACTTCGAACTAAAACGATGACAATACAAGGAGAGGAATAGCCGCAAAGGGCTATAGAACAGGCAAAAAATCAGCCCGGAAAAGACAATATACAGGTAGGTGGTTTCAATAATCTCGACACGGAGTCGTGGTTCCCTTGCTTCCCGACAAGAAAGCGCACCCTAACATATTCTTGCCAGATTGTTTCTCGCAATCGCCAAAACAAATGCAAAATTCCCGGTTTATTGGTTGCAGCCCTGTTCACAAAAGCCGCACTTAAATACCGGTAAGTAGCCGGGGCATGAAAAAAATCACAGCAAAAATTAAAAAAAAACGGAGCGCCATGCGCTCCGTTTTTGGGTCGAGCGTTGTTGCAGATCAGGACATATTGGAGAGGATGGCACCTTTCACTGCGTCCAGATCTGCATCGATGGTGACCATGCGGCTGTCCTGGCACTGGGCGATGGCCGTATCAGGATCTTTGAGACCATTGCCTGTCAGGGTGCAGACAATGGTGGAGCCTTCGGGAATTTTTCCGGCCTTGATATCGCGCATGGCGCCACCCAGAGATGCCGCAGACGCCGGCTCACAGAAAATGCCTTCCTTTTCGGCCAGCAGCTTCTGCGCCGCCAGGATTTCCTGGTCGCTCAGCTCGTCGAACCAGCCGCCGGATTCTTCCTGCAGGGCCCAGGCCTTGTCCCAGGACTGCGGGTTACCGATACGAATCGCCGTGGCAACGGTTTCCGGTTCTTTCACCGGTCCGCCGCGCATGAACGGGGCTGCCCCTTCAGCCTGGTAGCCGACCATCTTCGGGGCGCTGTTCACCACGCCGGCTTTCTTGTATTCGCTGTAACCCATCCAGTGGGCGGAAATGTTGCCCGCATTGCCCACCGGCAGGCAGTGGAAATCCGGAGCGCGACCCAGCTCTTCGACAATCTCGAAAGCCGCGGACTTCTGGCCCTGGAGACGATAGGGATTAACGGAATTCACGATGGTTACCGGCGCCTTCTCGGCAACCTGTTTGACCAGTTCCATGCCCTGGTCGAAATTACCGCGAATCTGCATGATCACTGCGCCATACATCATCGCCTGGGCCAGCTTGCCCATGGCAATCTTGCCTTCCGGAATCAGCACGAAAGCGGTAATGCCGGCACGGGCCGCGTAGGCCGCCGCTGCTGCAGACGTATTGCCGGTGGACGCACAGATAATGGCTGTGCTGCCCTCTTCCACGGCCTTGGTCACCGCCATGGTCATGCCCCGATCCTTGAAGGAACCGGTGGGGTTGAGGCCCTCATACTTGACGTAGATATCCACGTCCTTGCCCAGCATTCGGGGAATATTCTTCAGACGGATCAGGGGCGTATTGCCCTCCCCCAGGCTGATAATGGGCGTGTCATCATTCACCGGCAGGTGGTCACGGTAGCGGTTGATCAGGCCGGTGTAACGGTCACGAAAAGGCATGTTCAAATCTCTCTTAAAAAGCGTCTGAAGTCTGACGTCAAACGTCGGACCCGGTATTTCAGGCGTCCAGAGTTTCCACTCTGATGCGCATTATATCGCTATCCACGGTGTCCAGGGCACCGATCTTGGCCAACGCCAGATTCATGTCTCCCTCGCGCACTTCGTGAGTCATCATCACGATGGGTACCAGCCCCTGATCCACTTCCCGCTGCACCATGGCATCAATGCTGACATTGTTGTCACTGAGGATACGGGTCACATCGGCCAGCACCCCTTTCTTGTCCTGCACGTGCAGGCGCAGGTAGAAACAGCAGGTCACATCGTCGATGGTGAGGATCGGCTCATCGGACATGTGGTCCGTATGGAAGCCCAGATACGGTACTCGTTCGTCATGATCCACGGTCAGGGCGCGGCCCAGTTCGATGATGTCCGCCACCACCGCAGACGCGGTGGGCTCAGCGCCGGCACCGGCGCCGTAGAACATGGTCGGACCCACGGCATCGCCGTGGATCATCACCGCATTCATGACGCCATTGACCGCGGACAGCATGGTTTCCTTGGGCACCAGGGTCGGATGCACACGCAGTTCAATCCCCTTGCCGGTGTCCTTGGCGATGCCGAGATGCTTGATGCGATAACCGAAGTGCGCCGCGCTGGCCACGTCCTCGGTGGTAATGCGGCTGATCCCTTCGGTGTAGACCTGGGAGAACTGCAGCGGAATCCCGAACGCAATGGATGCCAGGATGGTCAGCTTGTGGGCCGCATCAATGCCTTCCACATCGAAGGTCGGGTCCGCTTCCGCATAACCCAGCTGCTGGGCTTCGGCCAGCACATCATTGAAGTCACGACCGCCCTCTTCCATCTCGGTGAGAATGAAGTTGCCGGTGCCGTTGATGATACCCGCCAGCCAGTTGATATGGTTGGCGGCCAGCCCTTCGCCCAGGGACTTGAGGATGGGGATCCCCCCGGCGACGGAAGCCTCGAAGGCCACATCCACGCCGTTATCCTGGGCCGCCTGGAAAATTTCATTGCCATGTTCGGCGATCAGTGCCTTGTTGGCGGTCACAATATGCTTGCCGTTCTTGATGGCGGTGAGCACCAACTCACGGGCGGTATCGATGCCGCCGATCAGCTCCACCAGGATATCGATATCCGGATCGGTGGCCACGGCGAAGATATCCCGGGACAGGCGAATACCCTGGGTGTCGCAGGCGGGGTTGTCCCGACGCGCACCGATGTGGGTAATTTCGATCGGACGTCCCACACGGCGGGCAATATCCCCCGCATTGCGTTTGAGAACGTTGACGGTGCCTGAGCCCACAGTGCCCAGACCAGCAATACCCACCTTCACCGAATCCACAGCCTATCCTCGTTTCATTTATCAGGGTGACAAAAGCCCAGCAACGGCTTTTCCCGACGCCCGCGGCCTAGTGCCGCAAGAGCATTTCTCAGCCCAGCAAACCGTCCTGGCGAAACATCTTCTTGATGCCGCGGATGGCCTGCCGGGTACGTTGTTCGTTCTCGATCAGCCCGAAACGGACATGATCGTCGCCATAGTCGCCGAAGCCAATGCCCGGAGAGACAGCAACGCCAGCATCGACAAGCAGTTTTTTGGAGAATTCCAGCGACCCCATGTCACGATACGCCTCGGGGATTTCTGCCCAGACGAACATGGTGGCACGGGGCCTTTCTACCTGCCAGCCGATCTCCGCCAGCCCATCCACCAGCACGTCCCGGCGCTTGCGGTACATCTCGCAGATGTCGGCCACACAGCTCTGGTCCCCTTCCAGGGCGGCGATGGCGGCCACCTGAATCGGCGTGAAAGTGCCGTAGTCCAGATAGGACTTGATCCGTGCCAGGGCGTGGATCAGTTCCTTGTTGCCGCAACAGAACCCCACTCGCCAGCCGGGCATGTTATAGCTCTTGGACAGGGAGAAGAACTCCACGGCCACCTCTTTCGCCCCTTCCACTTCCAGAATGGACGGGGCCTTGTAGCCATCAAAGACGATATCCGCATAGGCCAGATCATGAACCACCCAGATCTGGTGCTCACGGGCGATGGCCACCACCTTCTCGAAAAACGCCAGATCCACACACTGGCCGGTGGGGTTGCCGGGGAAATTGAGCACCAGCATCTTCGGCTTGGGCCAGGATTCCTTGATCGCCCGCTCCAGCTCCACAAAGAAATCCACCCCTTTCACCATGGGCACGTGGCGGATATCCGCGTTGGAGATCACGAAACCGTAGGGATGGATCGGATAACTGGGGTTGGGCACCAGTACCGTATCCCCTGGCCCCATGGTAGCCAGCGCCAGATGCGCCAGACCTTCCTTGGAGCCGATGGTAACGATGGCTTCAGATTCCGGATCCAGGTCCACCGCATAGCGGCGCTGATACCAGTCGGCAATGGCCTTGCGCAGGCGCGGAATACCGCGGGACTGGGAATAGCGGTGAGTATCCCCGCGTTGCACCGTTTCGGTGAGCTTGTCGATGATGTGCTTCGGGGTGGGCTGGTCCGGATTGCCCATGCCGAAATCAATAATATCCTCACCCCGCGCTCGCGCTGCTTTCTTCAAATCACCAACGATATTGAAGACATAGGGCGGCAGACGACGAATGCGCTGGAAATCTGTTTCCACGACAGCACCTTGGGTGAGGGAAAAATGAAGGCGGACACATTAACGGCGCATCTCTGCGCCGTCAATGTATTCACGCTGTATTCCCGGGCCGAAAGCGCCGGATTACGCGGGGTCCAGCCCGTTAGTTGAGTCGCTGGAGAAGCTGTTCCGGGGTCACATAGCCCCCCAGTTGCTCGCCTTCGGTGGAATAGATGGCCGGGGTGCCACGGACGCCGAAGGTATTACCCAGCTGATACTGCTCATCCACCGGTTTGGCGCAGTCGCTCAGCTCAGCCTGGATCACTTCGTTGTTCAGCTTGGCATCGGTGAGTGCCTGGGCCCGATCCTCCGCGCACCAGATATGGCGCATGGCCGCTGCGGCTTCGGTGGTCGCACCGCCACGGGGGAAGGCCAGGTAGTGAACGGTCACGCCCGCAGCGTTGTACTCGTCAATATGGCGGTGGAGTTTGCGGCAGAACCCACAGCTGATATCGGTAAACACATACACCTCGGCCGTCTCGTCATCCGCCGCGTAGGTAATCATGTCTGCCGGGTCCAGCTCCTTGATGCCCGCTTTGCGCACCTTCTCGAAGCGCTCTTCTGCCGGGTTGACCACCTCGCCGTCCTTGATCTCCAGCAGCTTGCCAATCAGGATGTGACGACCATCTTCGGTCATGTAAACACTCTCACGACCGTTCACATCCAGTTCCACCATGCCCGCCATCGGCGCAGCACGGACTTCGGTCACTTTCATCCCCTCAAAGGCTTCCTCGAAAGCCGCCTTGGCCTGGTCGCCATTCACGGCATTATTGCCAGCCTCTGCGGAACCCGTATCCGCACTGCAAGCCGTCATCAGCCCCGTCAGTACCACTAAAAACCACTTGTTCATTTTGTCGTTACTCCTTCAGCTGATGTCTTGGAGCCCGGCGAGCGGGTCAGGTTCCCGAACGGGGGTGATGTTTCTGGTACAGATCCTGTAAGCGCTGCTGCGCCACATGGGTATAAATCTGGGTGGTGGACAAGTCACTGTGGCCAAGCAACAACTGCACCACTCGCAAGTCTGCCCCGTGATTCAGCAGATGGGTGGCAAACGCATGACGCAGTGTATGGGGTGAGAGTTTTTTTTCCACCCCGGCGACCATAGCCATTTGCTTGATACGATGCCAGAACGTCTGGCGGGTCATACAGGTGCCTCGTCTGCTGGGGAACAGTAGCTCCTGATTGTCCCCCAACAGCAAAGGCCGCGCCTCACGCAGGTACCGGGCCAGCCAATGAAGTGCCTCTTCGCCAAGGGGAACCAGTCGCTCCTTGTCTCCCTTGCCGATCACACGAACCAGTCCCTGGCGGGGATTGATCTGGCTCTGAGTCAGGGTAACCAGCTCGGTGACCCGCAACCCGGTCGCGTAGATAAGCTCAAGCATGGCCCGATCCCGCAACCCCAGTGGGGTGGACACATCCGGGGCCGCCAGAAGCGCCTCCACATCGGCTTCGGTAAGGGTTTTGGGTAGCGGCCGGCCGGTTTTGGGGCGCTCGATCAACAGCGCCGGGTCCTCTTCGATGCGCCCTTCCCGCTTCAACCATCGGTAAAAACTCTTCACCGCTGACAATTGTCGGGCGACCGAACGGGCTCCCACTCCCTGCTGATGGCGGTCCGCGAGAAATTCCAACAACTGGTAACGCTGGCATTGCAGCAAATTGGCATGCTGGCCCTGCAGCCACATGGCCAACTGGCGGATATCCCGCCGATAGCTCTCCAGGCTGTGCTCACTGAGCCCTTTTTCCAGCCACTGCTGATCCAGCCAGCTGTCGATCAGGCGCCCATGGTCATCGGTTAACTGATTCATTCCTGAATAAAGCCCTAAACAGCAATAAAAAACAATGGGTTAACGACATTCTGCATGGCCGCTTCGAACTGTCTTTTACCAAAAATTACGCCCGGAGCGCGCCACATTAACGACAGCGGCCGCCTTTTGCGGCAACAATGGGTCTGTCCTTACAACTGACAATCAGCTACCAAGGAGAGGAAATATGGGCATTCTATCGTGGATTGTGTTTGGTCTGATCGCCGGGATCATTGCCAAGTGGATCATGCCGGGCAAGGACCCGGGTGGCTTTATCGTCACTATTCTGATTGGTGTGGCCGGTGCCTTCGTGGGCGGCTGGCTTGGCTCCATCACCGGTATCGGCGGCTCCATGGGCGATTTCAGCCTGGGCAGTTTTGTGACCGCCATCGTCGGTGCATTGGTGTTGCTGGCGCTCTACCGGATGCTCAGAAAAGCGTAAATCTCCCCCCTTGCGGTTTCGCTCTCCGCGAAACCGCAACCCAACCGCGACAGCCATGATAAAACCATTAGAAGAACTCTATCGGCTCATCGGTCAGCAAATTAATGGCAGCCCCCGGGAAAAAGGCATTTTCATCTGCTGGATCGGGCAGCCCATCTACTGGGTCATCTTCCTGGGATGTGCCGCAGGACTGACCCTTTCCGTCTTTATTGAGGGCGTCTACAACCCCCTGCTTTGGGCTGGCTTGGCGTGGGGTCTTATTGCCAGCCTGATGTGGCTGGCCATCGCCCTGTTCGGCAGCAGCACGCCCATGTCCGAGAGCGGGGAAACCCGGTTTGCCAATTTCACCATCCTGCTTTTCGGGCTCAGCGGCATCGTCTCGTTGTTACTGGTAGGCCCATTCAATCTGGTTACCGGCATTGTCCTCACCGGCTGCGTCCTTATCGGCCTGCTGCTGTTTCCCGCGCCCCAGATCACCCTGGTTTTCGCCTGCTCCATGGCCGCCATACTCGCCTACGCCATTGCCGTCAGCCTAGATAGCACGCTGTATCGGCCCTTGCTTTCCCCCGTGGACTACCGCCCGGCACAGGTCTGGTATGACATGATGACAATCATGGCGGCTGGCCTGATCATCATTAAAGATTCCTTTACGGTTGCCGCACTCACGTCTACCTGGCGCCATCGGGAAGCCTCCACCTTTGACCGCTCCATACGTGACCCTCTCACCGGTGTGGTCAATCGCGGGCACTTGTTACAGACCCTCAACCAGCAACTTTCCCTGCCAGTGCGCAATCGCAAAAGCCTGGCTGTGGTGCTCATGGATGTGGACCATTTCAAACAGATCAATGACCGTTACGGCCATGCCATTGGTGACCAGGCTCTGATTCATGTTGCCGAGACGCTGCAGGACAATCTTCGCGACAATGACCTGCTGGGGCGTTACGGGGGCGAGGAGTTTCTGATGCTGCTGCCCGGGGCCACCCTGCCCCAGGCGCAAAATGTTGCCGAGCGGTGTGCCGAGGCGCTACGTCGCAACACAATGCCGATTGCCGGTTCTCCAGCCATCAAGCTCACCGCCAGTTTTGGTGTCAGCAGTACCGGGGATGCATCTGCGATAGATGCCCATACGCTGATTGAGGAAGCAGACCGGGCCATGTACACCGCAAAACACCAAGGGCGAGACCGCGTGGTGACCTATTCACGGCCGCAGTGACCCGAAGCGTACGCACCCTCTGTCCTCTGTGACTGACACAAAAAAGCCGCGCCCTTTCGGGAGCGGCTTTTTTGTGTGGAGCATTCTGTCTGGCCAGAGGTCGATTTCGCATGCCCTACAGCAAAGGCTAAACCGACATTCGCTCGCGACAGAAGATACGCGCAGGATCTTAGCGGATTTTTTCCTTGATCCGGGCAGACTTGCCAGAGCGGTCGCGCAGGTAGTACAGCTTGGCGCGGCTTACATCACCACGACGATTCACTTCGATGGAATCGATCAGCGGGCTGTGCAGCTGGAATACACGCTCAACGCCCACACCGTGGGAGATTTTGCGAACGGTGAAGGCAGAGTTCAGGCCACGATTGCGACGTGCAATCACAACGCCCTGGAACGCCTGAAGACGCTCACGGCTACCTTCTTTTACTTTCACTTGTACGGTGACGGTGTCACCGGCGCCGAATTCCGGCAGATCGGATTTCAGCTGGGCTTCTTCGATGCCCTGGATAATCAGGTTCTTGCCACTCATGGCAGTGCTCCTAGTCTGTCGTTTTTGCTGTATGCGGCGACTGCTCGGCGATGTATTCGTCCAGCAGCTGCTGCTCTTCAACGCTCAAACCCCGCGCCCGGCGGGCTTCCAGCAGGTCGGGACGCTGTTGCCAGGTCCGTCCCAGCGCCTGTTTCAGACGCCAGCGGCGAATCAGCTCGTGATTGCCGCTCAGCAGTACCGGGGGTACTGCCTGCCCGTTGTACACCTCCGGGCGGGTGTAGTGAGGGCAATCGAGCAGGTGTTCGAATTCACCGGAAAACGAATCCTGCTCGGCGGAATCCTGGTGTCCCAGCACTCCGGGTAACAGTCGGCTGACCGCATCGGTCAACACCAGCGCCGGCAATTCGCCGCCGCTGAGCACGTAGTCGCCGATGGAGATCTGTTCATCCACTTCGGCCTCGAGCAAACGCTCGTCCACGCCCTCATAACGCCCCGCCAGTAATACCAGACCGGGCTTTTCCGCCAACTCCGCAGCTTTCGCCTGGGTCAGCGGCTGCCCCTGGGGGGACAGATAGATCACGGTGGCCGCCGGATTGGCTGCGCGGGCCGCCTGCAGGGCTTTCGCCAGCGGCTCCACCTTCATCACCATGCCTGGGCCGCCGCCAAAGGGGCGATCGTCCACGGTACGGTGACGATCTTCGGTGAAATCCCGAGGGTTCACGGTGTCCAGCTGCAATTGGCCGTTTTCCACCGCGCGCCGGGTCACACCGAAGTCAGTAATCGCTTTTGCCATTTCCGGGAACAGGGTTACCAGCGTCACCGAAAAAGGCATTTAAAACTCCGGATCCCAGTCCACCGTCATCCGGCCTTCGGCCAGATTCACTTCGGTGATCACATCGTCCGGCAGCCAGGGAATCAGGCGCTCGCGCCGATCCAGGCTGTTGCTGTCGCCGCGTACCGCCAACACATCGTTGGCACCGGTTTCCAGCATGCGTACCACCTTGCCCAGATCCATGCCGTCCACGTGATGAACACGCAGGCCGATCAGGTCGCGCCAGTAGTACTCCCCCTCCCCGGAGGTGGGAAGCAGATCACCGGGAACCCCGATGTCTTGCCCCACCAGGCTTGCCGCCGCTTCACGATCGGTGATTCCCTCGATCTGCGCGATAAGCCCCTTGCCCTGGGGGCGAAAGCCGGTCAGTTTCACCGGCTTCCAGTGGCCACCCTGTTTCAGGTGCCAGGGTTGATACTGCTGGAGGTTGTCCATGGGATCGGTATAGGAATACACCTTTACCCAGCCCTGGATGCCGTGCACCCCGAGGATGCGACCGACCACCTCCAGCTTAGAGGACACTTGCCCTCCCCCTGCCATCAGGCTTCCTTACGGGCCTGCTTAGCCAGGGATTTGACACGGTCAGACAGCTGCGCGCCTTTGGCAACCCAGGCGTCCAGGCTTTCCAGGTTCAGCTTGAGAGGGATTTCACCGCCGCGGGCGATGGGGTTGTAGAAACCCAGCTGCTCGATGAAACGGCCGTCACGGGCGTTACGGCTATCGGCAACAACAATGCTGTAGAACGGGCGCTTCTTGGAACCGCCACGGGCAAGACGAATAATTACCATGGTCCATTTACCTTTTATCAATCCGGTTTCCCGGCCTATCTCGTGATAAGCCATCGTATCCGCTTGAAAGCCAGCCCTGACACACAGGGAAGGCCGCGAAGGGCGCGAATTATACAGAGAGAAACAGCGGGCAACAAGCTCCACGCAACACGCCCTCCATCCTCTCCGTAGCAACGCAGCGTAGCGTAACAACGACCGAAGGTCGGCCCGGAGGGTGGGCGAAGCGAATAACGTCGCTGGCGGCGCGATCACCCAACGCCAAAAAAGAATGGTTTACCACAGAGCGCACAGAGATCACCGAGGAAAAACAAGGGGTTCTCTCTGTGTGCTCTGTGCCCTCTGTGGTGAAATTGCTTTTGCCGGAGGCTTGGCATCGCGCCGCCAGCGACGCTCCTACGGCTGAGCCCAAACGCAACGCGGGCAGAGAGGCGGCTTAACCACCCACTCTGCCCGCGTTGCAGCTTGCGGCTTGAAGCTTACCGCTTTTACATCGGCGGCATACCGCCCGGGCCGCCCATGCCCCCCATTCCGCCAGGGCCACCGGGGCCGCCATTGCCCCCCATCATGCCTTCCATGCCCCGCATCATGTTCTTCATGCCACCCTTGGTGCGCATCTTCTTCATCATCTTGGCCATCATCTTCTGCTGTTTCATCAGACGATTGAGGGCCGGGATATCCAGGCCGGCGCCGGCGGCAATGCGCTTCTTGCGCGACCCCTTGATCAGATCCGGGTTACGGCGCTCTTTCGGGGTCATGGAGTCGATCAGCGCTTCCATGTGTTTCATCTGCTTCATGGCCGCCGGGTCCTGGGCCGCCTGCATCATGCCGCCCATACCGGGCAGCTTGTCGAGCAGACCTGCCATGCCCCCCATGTTGCGCATCTGCTGGAACTGGTCCTTGAGGTCCTCGAAGTCCATGGCCTTGCCTTTCTTGAACTTCTTGGCAATTTTCTCGGCCTTGGACTTGTCCAGCTTGCGCTCGGCTTCTTCCACCAGGGACAGCACGTCGCCCATGCCGAGAATCCGGCTGGCGATACGGTCCGGGTGGAACGGCTCCAGGGCATCGGTCTTCTCGCCCATACCGATAAACTTGATCGGCTTGCCGGTAAGGTGGCGAACCGAGAGAGCGGCACCACCGCGGGAATCACCATCCGCCTTGGTCAGAATCACACCGGTGAGCGGCAGGGCTTCATTGAAGGCCTGAGCCGTATTGGCGGCATCCTGACCGGTCATGGCATCGACCACGAACAGGGTTTCCACCGGGCTGATGGCCCCGTGCAGGCGCTTGATCTCACTCATCATGTCTTCATCGACATGGAGTCGACCGGCGGTATCGACGATCAACACATCCATGTAGCGACGACGGGCTTCTTCCAGGGCGCCGTTGGCGATATCCACCGGGTCCTGATCGCCGGTGGAGGGGAAGAAGTTGGTCTCCACCTCCCCCGCCAGGGTTTTCAACTGCTCGATCGCCGCCGGGCGATACACGTCGGCGGATACCACCATGACCTTCTTCTTCTCGCGCTCCTGCAGGAAACGGGCGAGCTTGGCCACGGAGGTGGTCTTACCGGCACCCTGCAGGCCGGCCATCAGGATAATGGCCGGCGGCTTGGTGGCCAGGTTAAGGGCGTCATTGGCGTCGCCCATGGTGTGGACCAGCTCGTCATTGACGATCTTCACAAACGCCTGGCCGGGATTCAGGCTCTTCAGGACTTCCTGGCCCAGGGCCTTTTCTTTCACCTGTTCGACAAACTCTTTCACTACTGGCAAAGCCACATCGGCCTCCAGCAGTGCCTTGCGCACTTCGCGCAGGGTGTCGCGGATATTGTCTTCGGTCAGTGAGCCCTGACCTGCCAGGTTTTTAAGCGACGATCCCAACCGGTCGGTGAGATTCTCGAACATGGGGTTACCTCCAAATACACCGTGTCTGCGGCTGGCCTTCGCCACCGCAGGGACAGGGGCGCGATTATAGCCTTCCTTGACCGCCAACGTCATGGGGCAGACACCGGCAGAAAATGAGAATGATTGTTGATAGTCAAGTTATGCCTATGCCAGACTTCAGCGGCCCGCCACTTTATTCGGGTAATGACGACGGATAACAACGACCTATGAACCTTTCCGTGATCAGTGGTTTTGCCGCCTTTGCCCTGTATCTGGTTGCTTGCCTGATCCTTTACCGGCAGTACCGCGGGCAACAGCGCCCTTCCCGGGTCTCCGTGCTGCTCCCCGGGAGTCTGGCCGTGCTGGCCCATGGACTCTGCCTGTGGCAAATCATCCTGACTCCCCAGGGGCTGCAACTGGGTGTGTTTCCGGTGGCGTCCACGGTGGCTTTCACCGGCGCTATCGTGGTGCTGCTTTCCAGTCTTTACCGCCCGTTCGAGTGGATTTCCTCCCTGGTCTATCCGTTTGCCGCACTGACCATCCCGGCCATGCTGTGGGTCAATACCGGCTACATTGCCCACCCCTTGTCCCACGGCCTGGGGGTGCATGTGCTGTTTTCCATTCTTGCCTACGCCGTGTTGGCCATTGCCGCCTGCCAGGCGGTGCTGCTTTGGGTGCAGGACCGGCAGTTGAAGAGCGGCCATATCCGCGGCGTGATGCGGGTTTTCCCACCCATCCAGGTGATGGAATCCATGCTGTTCGAAGCCATCTGGCTGGGGCAGATCCTGCTTACCGTGGCGATCTTCAGTGGCTTCCTTTACGTGGACAACCTGTTCGCGCAGAACCTGGCACACAAGAGCATCCTGACGCTGGTGTCCTGGGTGGTATTCGCGATCCTGCTCACCGGCCGCTATTTGCGCGGCTGGCGGGGGCGCACTGCTATTCGCTTTACGCTGGGTGGTTTCGCGGTGCTGCTGGTAGCCTTCTTCGGCAGCCAACTGGTGCTGGAATTTATTCTCAAGCGGTGAGGCAGCAACAAGCTTCAAGCCACAAGCTGCAACGCGGGCTGGGCCGTGCTGATCGGATAGTGCCTTGCCCGCGTTTTTATAAAAGCTGTCCGTAGGAGCGTCGCTCGCGGCGCGATTCGGCGTTGATTGTGGCAACGCATTGCTGGGAAACCTGTCGAGCTCTGATATTCCTGATCGCCCTGCGGGCGATTTCCGCGCAAGCGCGGTTCGCACCTCAAGAGGTGTTATTCGCTGCGCTCACCCTTCGGGCCGCACGGAACTACATGCGTTACTCCGCTACGCTCCGTTCCTACAGCGGCTTCTTAGAAATGGCGGGCGAGGTTGATGATATTCCCCACTCTTTCCTACCCCAACAAGCGAAGCGCGTTGCTTGACACCTCCAGCCCCCAGCCCGAACAATAGCGGGCCGATTGGCGGATAAACGATATTTCCTTTGGATACCTACTCTGACGGGTGGCTGATAGGCGCCCTGATTGCCCTGATTCTTGGCTCTGCCTTCTTCTCCAGCAGTGAAACCGGCATGGTGGCGATCAACCGCTACCGACTGCGTCATCTGGCCCGCCAGGGTAACAAGGCCGCTTCCCGGGTGGAGGGGCTGCTCAAGCGTACCGACCGGCTCTTGTCCGTCATCCTGATCGGTAACAATTTCGTCAATAATTTCGCTGCTACTGTGGCCGCCATTCTGGCGATCCGCTGGCTGGGCGACAGCGGGGCTGCGGTGGCGCCGGTGGTGATCACGATCATCATGCTGGTGTTTGCCGAAATTACCCCGAAGACCTATGCAGCCATGAAGCCCGAGCGCGTGGCCTTCCCCGCCAGTGTGCTGCTGAAACCCTTGCAGGTACTGCTCGCCCCCCTGGTGTGGATGGTCAACGGCGTCAGCATGATGCTGCTGCGGCTGGGCGGCATCCGTCCCCATGACCAGGACGACGATCACCTGAGTCCGGAGGAGCTGCGTACCGTGGTCAATGAGGCCGGCGGCCTGATCCCGGAAAATCACCAGAAGATGCTGCTCAATATCCTCGACCTGGAAACGGTGACCGTGGAAGACATCATGGTGCCCCGCAACGAGATGGTGGGTATTGATCTCGAGGATGACATGCACGAGATCCTCACCACCCTGCGCGCCAGCCAGCACACCCGCCTGCCGGTTTTCAACGGTGACCCGAACAACATGATTGGCCTGCTCCACCTGCGCAAGCTCAGCCGCTTGTTGCTCAAGGATGACATCAACAAGGCAGAGCTGATGCAGCACACAGTGGAGCCCTACTTTGTCCCCGAGGGTACCTCCCTGCACCAGCAGCTGATCAACTTCCAGAATGCCAAACGCCGTATCGGCATCGTGGTGGATGAATACGGCGATGTGCTCGGCCTGGTGACCCTGGAAGACATTCTCGAAGAGATCGTCGGCGAATTCACCACCGACCTGGCCGCCAGCAGTCCGGACATCCACCCCCAGGACGACGACAGCTATGTCATCGATGGCTCCGCCACCCTGCGCGAAATCAACCGCAGCCTGGACTGGGAACTACCCACCGATGGACCCAAGACCCTCAATGGCCTGATTCTGGAATACCTGCAGGACATCCCCGATGCCAACATCTCGATAAAGATCGATCAATACCAGATCGAGATCCTGCAGGTGAAGGACAATATGGTGAAGGCGGTGAAGGCCAGGAAAGCAATTAATAGTTAATAGTGAATAATTAATAGTTGCGCGAACATACTTCCTGCTGATTTAAACCTAAGAGGCCGCGCCCAAGTTTTGGGCGCGGCCTCTATGCTTTCAATAACTGACGCCGCCTCTCGCGACGTT
>NZ_LWEJ01000201.1:0-221 GCF_001635525.1 Alcanivorax sp. HI0007 | reverse complement strand
CGAAACGAAAAAGGGCCCGCTAGTTAGCGGGCCCTTTTAGGGATATGGCGCACCGGGGAGGATTCGAACCCCCGACCTACTGGTTCGTAGCCAGCATTACAAAACTGAAAATACAGCGCCTTACAATGATTCCGGCATAAAATTACTGCCTGTTTGTGGCCTTATGCATCAATGACTTAAAGGAACTTTGATGCTGTCTCGGCAACCCAATATACTGTCCT
>NZ_LWEJ01000200.1:0-219 GCF_001635525.1 Alcanivorax sp. HI0007 | reverse complement strand
TGAGCCAGAATATAAAGTACGTTAACCGCAGGACACACGACGGTTACTCATTCTTTAGCACGCCAGCGGATATGTACGGTGCACTGAGCCTAAGGCGAACTGCACCATCAAACGCCGGACCGGTGCAGTTCGCCTTAGGCTCAGTGCACCCTACGGTAATTGGTGAGTAGTCGTTTAATGGTTCGGCTGGGTGTTATTTGAAAAGCTGACGGTGCTGCC
>NZ_LWEJ01000199.1:0-276 GCF_001635525.1 Alcanivorax sp. HI0007 | reverse complement strand
TTCTTGATAGCAGTCTCGGCAAGATGAATACAGGCCGTCCTTCTTCGTCGAGTCTTTGTTGAACTCCTCATGACGCTTTTCGAGACCGCATTTAGTGCAAATTTTCATGCACCCTCCTTTTTGAGTCGCCTTAGCTCGGCTCTGTAGTGAGCTTTGATTTTCTTCAAATCTTCTATCGTGTATTTCTTTGGAGCATGCTTTCCTTCCAGCCAGCCCACGGCCTCCTGCCCGATGCGCTCAATCAGGTTGATGCGGTAATCCACCACCCTGCCGGAC
>NZ_LWEJ01000198.1:0-212 GCF_001635525.1 Alcanivorax sp. HI0007 | reverse complement strand
CCGTATGGGGCTCCAGTATTGCTTCCTGAGGCATTATCCCCAGCACTATTCAGGCTTGAAACTGCTTCTTTAAGAGCACGTTTTGATTTTTCGTTTACCTGCGTTACTGGCATCAATACATAGCCACCACAAGTGTAACGGTTATCTGCACAGTTATAGCCATGCCGAAACCTGCCAATACCCATATTGACTTTTTCTGGCACTGAGTCGAT
>NZ_LWEJ01000197.1:0-203 GCF_001635525.1 Alcanivorax sp. HI0007 | reverse complement strand
TCCAAGGAAGAAAAATGACTGAACGAATAAAATTAGAGGAAATTTACGACAAGAATATTAACTTTCTCATCGGTTCTGGAGCGAGCGTGGGATTGCTCCCCACCCTCGCTTTGCGAGTTAAAGACGAAGGTGGAGATGCTTTCACTATTGAAACGCTATCAACTCGATTAAAGGATGAAAAAGAGCGAGAAGTAGACGCTCTC
>NZ_LWEJ01000196.1:0-245 GCF_001635525.1 Alcanivorax sp. HI0007 | reverse complement strand
GGCTGAATCGCGCCTGCTGCATCTGCTATGCAAAATCGGCAATCTGAATCAGAGTGCCAGGCTGTTGAATGTGAGTGTTCATACTGCGCGCACCCAGCTCAAATCCACCATGGCCAAATTGAAGGCAAACAGTCAGGTACAGCTGGTCAGCCACGCCATGGGCCATGCACTGGTGCAAGCGGCAAAACTTCCGCAACTCCACACGCAACGGGAATACACCCTGAGCCTGCCGGATCGCCGTGTGC
>NZ_LWEJ01000195.1:0-322 GCF_001635525.1 Alcanivorax sp. HI0007 | reverse complement strand
AGTCATGAACAAGCTTTTGTATTGGCTGGCCGGACGGCTGCCGGCACGAATCATCAGCGATGGCTCGGTGCCCTATCTGGAGCGCTATTACCTGTTCACCATTCTGGGTTGGCGGTTTTACCTGCATCGGTTTGTGGGAAGCGATCCAGACCGTGGCCTGCATGACCATCCATGGTCGCGGGCGTTCAGCCTGGTGCTGCATGGCTGGTATCACGAAGAGCGCCGCTCAGGTCGCCGCAAGGTGCGCTGGTTCAATTCCCTGACCGGCGACACCTTCCATAGGGTGGTGCTTCCATGCCCTCTTGATGGTCGGCCCTTTCAG
>NZ_LWEJ01000194.1:0-269 GCF_001635525.1 Alcanivorax sp. HI0007 | reverse complement strand
TAACTGTCCGCTGGTTGCCAACCCGAACCAGGAAGATACCGACGGTGACGGTATTGGTGATGCCTGTGACATGAACAACGATCAGGACAACGACGGTATCGATGACGGCGTTGATAATTGCCCGACGATCTTCAATCCTGAGCAGGGTGATGTTGATAACGATGGTATCGGTGATGTCTGTGATGATGATGCCGATGGCGATGGCATCGACAACAACAACGACAACTGCGTATACACCCCGAACAATGATCAGGTGGATACGGATACTG